>CAZJYO010000063.1:0-11466 GCA_964550275.1 uncultured Chitinophagales bacterium | reverse complement strand
CCAGTCGTGGCAATTTATTCAACGTTTTTGCAAAGAGCGTTTGACCAGATTATCCATGATGTTGCCTTACAGCACTTGCACGTGGTTTTTGTTCTGGATCGCGGCGGCCTTGTCGGAGCTGATGGCCCCACGCATCATGGTGCCTTTGATATCTCCTACCTCCGGCTCATACCGGGAATGGTCGTCATGGCTCCAAAGGATGAGAACGAGCTTCGGAATATGTTGTCAACGGCGTTGAGTCATACAGACGGACCGATCGCCATACGATATCCACGCGGAAACGGCGTTGGCGTTCCTCTCGAATCGGGATTCAGACAAATTCCAATTGGAAAAGGCGAAGTTCTCAAGACAGGGTCGGATGTCGCAGTTGTAGCCGTCGGCCTTATGGTTCAACATGCACTCAAGGCCTCGGAGATTCTTGCTCAAGAAGGCATCTCGTGTGAGGTTGTCAATGCCAGATTTGTAAAACCGCTGGACGAGCAGTTGTTGGACGCAATCGCAGTGCGACATCATGCAATCGTGACGGTGGAAGACAACACGATTGTCGGTGGATTCGGCAGTGCAGTGGCTGAATACTTTGCAAGGAATCAAATCAAGAATGTGAAGCTGAGAACGCATGGATTGCCCGACCGTTTTGTGGATCACGGAACACCGGATGAACTCTACAAGGAACACCGACTGGATGCGCATGGCATTGCCGCGGTTGTCCGCGAACAGATTACTGCCAACCCCCGTGCGAAGCAGTTCAAGCCGGTGGAAATGGGAATCAGTTAGGAAACCAAAATCGTGGAACGCGTAAAAGTCGGTGTCATTGGCCTGGGATGGGTCGCACAGGTTGTGCATCTTCCGATTCTTTCAAAGATGCCCGAAGTGGAACTGGTGGCGGTATGTGATCGTGACAAGAGTCGTGCCCGCCTCGTGGGCGAGAAATTTGGAGTCAAAGCTGTCTATTCCGATGTTGGAAGAATGCTTGATCAGGTCGACTGTCAGGCGGTCGTTGTATGTACGTCGACGGACACACACAGGGACGTAGCCGTTGCCGCGCTTGAAGGCGGACGCGATGTTCTCGTCGAAAAACCGATTGCGCGAAAGTTTTCAGAAGCCGTCGAAATTGCCGAAGTCTCAAAACACACCAAACGAAAACTGATGGTGGGAATGAATCACCGGTTTCGACCCGACACGATGATTCTCAAGAGCTTTCTTCAGGGCAAGGAACTTGGCAAGGTGTTCTACACAAAAGCCGGATGGCTGCGCAATAAAAGTACAGACAGCGCATGGCTGACCCAGCGGGATAAATCCGGCGGCGGTGTATTCATTGATCTTGGCATCGTCATGCTCGATATGGTATTCTGGCTGATGGATTTTCCCGAGGTCAGAAAGGTGAAGGCCGTGAACTTCACGCACAAGACAAAAGAAGTTGAGGACACCTCGGTTGTTACTCTGGGTACAAAAGGGGGTGCAAGTATTTCTCTCGAGGTGAGTTGGTCGTTGAATGTGCCTGACGACGTGTACGATTGCCAGTTGTTCGGCACGGAAGGGAGTGCAGGCATCAACCCGTTAAGGATCAACAAGGAACTTCACGGAAACCTTGTGAATCTTGCACCCGCACGCATGGACCCGCCTCAGCACATGTACAAGCGGTCATACGAAAATGAACTGCGCCACTTCATCGGCGCGGTGAACAAAGTGCATCCTGTTATTTCCACCGCTGAAGAAGCCGTCCAACGCATGAGAATTGTTGAAGCGGTGTATAAGTCCGCACGAACCTCAAAAGAAATTACACTGACGCCCTGAGACCCGCCGTGCAGGCCGCGAAGAAAATCCTGATTGTTGATGATGAACGTGATATCGTGGATTTGCTTACCTATAATCTCAATATTGAGGGGTACGAAATTGTTCCCGCATACAACGGTGAGGAAGCCGTCCGCAAAGCTTCCGGTGTTGATCTGGTGATTTTGGATCTGATGATGCCGGTGTTGAACGGGTTCGAGACCTGCAAACGGCTTCAAGCCAACCCCGCAACGTCCCATATTCCCATTATTTTCCTGACAGCGCGCTCGGGTGAAGTGGACGAGATTGTAGGGCTTGAATTGGGCGCCGATGATTTTATCCAAAAGCCGATCAGTCCCAGAAAACTCGTTGCGAGGGTGAAGGCGGTCTTCCGAAGGCAAGCCCACACAGGCGATGAACCCGCGGAGCACGCAATCATTCGTGCCGAGAACATCGAGATTAACAAATCAAATTATACCGTCCGCCTTGGCAACAGGGAAGTCTTCTTTCCCAAAAAGGAATTTGAGCTTCTCTCGCTACTGGCTGCCAGCAAGGGCAAAGTATTTTCCCGCGAAGCCCTGTTGGATGGAGTGTGGGGAAGTGATGTGCACGTCATTGATCGTACTGTTGATGTTCATATCCGCAAAATCAGGGAAAAGCTGGGTGACGACGGCTCGATGATAGAAACCGTCAAGGGGGTTGGTTATCGATTTCGGGGCGAGTAGAACGAGACACGACGCTTTCCGCAGGTTTTCTTCCACATGAAGCTCCGTACTACCGTTGTTGTTTTCCATGCAGGCGCTGTTTTTTTCCTTCTTTGTTTTGTTGTGTTAACCTTGTTGTTAACGGGCAATGACCGGATTATCCCTGCTGTTGCGGGGGTTGGAGTAGTTTTTCTGCTCCTGGTAGTCTTCGTGAGTTCGTCTGTTGCTAAGCGCGTAGCAGAGCCCTTGACGCATATGGCGCAAACGGCCGAGTCCATCACGCGTGGTGACGCGGGGGAGCGGGTTCGCGTTGAGACGATGAGAGGAGAAACTGCAGAACTTGGTAACGCCTTGAACAAAATGGCGGAGAAGCTCAGTAGTGATATTGAGCGTTTGAGAAAACTTGAACGCGTGCGCAGCGAGTTTCTCGGCAATGTTTCACACGAACTCCGTACGCCGATTTTTTCCATTCAAGGTTTCTTGGAAACTCTCCTTGACGGAGCAATTGACGATCCGGCTGTCAACCGGGAATTCCTGGAAAAGGCACACCGGCACACGAACCGGCTCAACATTCTTCTCAGTGATCTGATTGAAATTTCCCGGATTGAATCGGGAGAAATGAAAATGAGCTTCCGTTATTTTGCCCTCGACGATCTTTTGCATCAGACGGTTGAGGAAATGAAACCGGAGGCACAGAAAAAGAGAATCGTACTTTCCCTCAATTCAACAACGCAGCAATCAGCCGATGTGTATGGCGATCGTGAACGCATTCGGCAAGTGATGGTCAATCTCTTGGATAATGCGATCAAGTACACCGATCAAGGAGGTTCCATTATCGTTTCTTCATCCCGGCAGCAGACGTTCCAGCAAATAGCCGTTGAAGATACCGGGCGGGGAATCCCTGCTGAACACCTTCACCGCGTCTTCGAGCGTTTTTATAGAGTTGACAAAGACAGGTCGCGCGATGTGGGGGGGACAGGTTTGGGTCTTGCGATTGTCAAACACATTGTGGAAGCCCACGGCGGAACAATTTACGCGGAGAGCGTGATTGGTAAGGGGAGCAAATTCATTTTCACGCTGAAGCGGTAGGCCATGAACAATCATGAAAGAATCATGATGGAATGTTTCGACCTCGCTTCGAAAGGACTTGGAAGGGTTAGCCCGAATCCGATGGTGGGTGCCGTGCTGGTGAAGAACGGACGCATCATTTCACGGGGATATCACAAGGTGTTTGGCGGACCTCACGCTGAAGTGGATTGTTTGGACAACTGTAAATATGATCCGGCGGGTGGTACGATGTACGTGAATCTTGAGCCGTGCTGTTATCATGGCAAGACGCCGCCATGCACGGAGCTTTTAATCAAAACCGGAATACGGAAAGTAGTGGTTGCAATGAAGGATCCGAACCCGCGCGTCGCAGGAAAAGGGCTGCGCGCATTGAGCCGGGCCGGAATCCAAGTTGAGGCCGGGGTTCTTGAAGAAAGAGCCAGGGATCAGAATCGGTGGTTCATCACCAACATGCGTTCGCGCCGTCCTTTCATTCACGTGAAGGTTGCCCAGTCACTGGATGGCAGAATTGCTTCGTTGAGAAAACGTAATGAACGCATCTCATCGAAAGCATCCCAAGTCCTTGTCCATCACTGGCGTGCCACTCATGACGCCGTACTGGTTGGCGCGGGGACCATCATTGCGGATAATCCGCGCTTGGATGTCCGATGTGCCGATGGCCGCAATCCGGCCGTTCTTATCCTTGATGGAAAACTTCGCGTACCGGAATCGTCGCGCGTGTTTCATGTGAATGCACGTCGCCGGGTACTTGTGTGCACAAGTGTTTGGGCCGCGAAGAACTCATCCAACAAAGTGCAACGGATGCAATCACGCGGCATCGAGGTCCTCTCCTTCAAGGGTAACCGCGACGGATCACTGAATCTCCAAGCCGTACTAAAGAGACTGTATTCTGCGGGCACGGGATCAATCCTTGTTGAAGGCGGTGCGGCAACTTTTGCAAACCTCATGCACGGAGGATTGGTGGACCAGCTGAGCATTTTTATTGCGCCAAAAGTATTCACATCCGGCCTTTTCGCATTTCCAGAAAACGGAGCTTCAGCAAAACCCTTCTTGGCAAAACACACAACATCCACAATGGTGGGTCAGGATATATTAATTCAATCATTGTTTTCGTAGAAAGACGCGCGTGTTTACAGGAATCATACAAGAAGTCGGAACCATCGCCAAGGTAACATCGATGGGCAACGGGTTGAGGATTGCAGTGACGTCACCCAAGAGCGTGCAGGAGTTACACACGGGAGACAGCGTTTCTGTCAGCGGTGCGTGTCAGACGGTCGTCGATCTGACCTCAAGCGGGTTTGTTGTTGAATCCGTTGAAGAAACGTTGAAGAAAACGACGTTCAAGAATCTTAAGCCGTCCTCACGTGTGAATATCGAACTGCCGGTCCGGCTTTCAGATCGGCTCGGCGGACACCTGGTTCTCGGTCATGTCGATACGATTGGAACAATAACATCGATTCAGAAGCAATCCGCCTCATGGTTGATCTCCATCTCTCATGACAAGGAGTTCATGCGATATCTGGTGCCTGTTGGGTCTGTTGCCGTTGATGGTATTAGTCTCACCGTTGCATCCCTTGGTGAATCCGGATTTGTTGTTTCCATTATTCCTCATACTCTTTTGCAGACCACGCTTGCTGATGCTTACCCCGGACTCTCTGTCAACCTCGAATTTGACATTCTTGGGAAATACATCGAGCGGCTCGCTTTTCAGCAGGGAAGGGAAGGCATCACCCCGGAAAAGCTCAAAGCGTGGGGCTTTCAAACTTGATTCAGATTCGGTTATTCCGTAGATTTTAGAGACATTTAATCCTCATTAATCCGAGTATACTCCAATGTTTAGCGCTCTTATTGTGGTTCAGATTATTATCATCATTTAGCTCGTTATTGCAGTCCATATGCAATCCAGCAATGGTGGCGGACTCGCAGGAACGTTTGGTGGAGGTCAGGTGGGAACGATGTTTGGTGTCCGCAGAACTGCTGATTTCCTCATCCGCGCAACCCAAATCCTTGCCGCGGTGTTCATGGTGTTGAGCCTTGCAACGAACATTCTCTTCTTACCCCGCAGCGCAACAGCAGAGAGCATTCTTCAGAAGGGCGCAACATCAACCCAGCAACCAGCATCGACTACGCCACAACTTCCGCCTACAGAAGCGCCTGTCCAACAGCCGGGTCAATAAATTATCCTTACGTACCGCACCCATGGCTCAATTGGTAGAGCAACTGACTCTTAATCAGTGGGTTCCAGGTTCGAGTCCTGGTGGGTGCACTCTGAAGCCGTTCATTGCAACGGCTTTTGTGTTTTTCTCCACCAACTGGTTCGATGCTATCCTTCGATGATTCCGGAATCATTGCCCTTCGTCGTTTCACCTGACCATCCTGCCCGCGGTATTCTTCGTATTGAAGGCAAGGACGCTCTTGATCTGTTACATCGGTTGTCCACGGCAGACCTCTTACGCCTGAAGGTTGGAGATTGTTGTCCCACGATTTTCACAACAGAAAAAGGTCGCATCATTGATTATGTCCTTGTCGGAAGAGACGAGAACGCAATCGTGCTTCTAACCTCACCGGGACGGGAGGAACGACTGAAAAACTGGATTGAGAAATACACCATTATGGAAGATGTGCGAAGCACAGTGGTAACCCAACAGTTTACACCAACTCTTGCTCTTGGCCAAGTCATTCCTGCTCAACTTGCAGAAGTATTCGGCGCTTTACCTGAAGACCATTCGTGCGTTTTCCTTGACGGGGGTTTTTGTTTCGTCGTCCGGGATTTCGGATTGGTGTGGACGCATGTGTTTTGTTCTACGTCCGCCGATACGGTGAGCGTCTTCCGGTCGATTTCGACCGGGCAAGCAACGGTGATATCATCAGAACAGTGTGAAGCGTATCAAATTCTCCACGGCATACCCGGTACCCATGAGTTTCGTGAGGAGTTCAATCCATTTGAATTGGGTATTGCTCATGCGATCAGTTTTACAAAAGGATGTTACATAGGCCAGGAAGTTATTGCACGGCTTGATACCTACAAAAAGGTTCAACGCAGGCTTGTGCGATTACAAATGGACACGTATTTCCACGTAACGGGGCCGGCCTCTCTTCAGAGTAATGGCATTGACGCTGGATGGATGACAAGCTTGTCTCAGCAAAGAGTGGATAACGGCTACCCGGGACTGGGAGTCATCAGAAATGAAGTTGCTCTTGGAGATTCTGTTACATGTGAAGCCGGGAACACGAAGGCGCATGCAACGCTTGTACAGATCACTCAGTTCCATCAAACAACCCATCACATCCTGTGAAACTCCGGTATTCACACGAGGATGTCGAACGGTGGAGAGACCGCGTGTATCGCGGGATGAATGGCGCCAATCACAACGGACAGGCAGGTCGTAGGTTCATTAAGAAAGTCGGCTATTGCTTTATTTATAATTCTCAGGATGACGGGCTCCCGTGTTTCGAGGAGGCAGTGCAAGATCATGGTCATAATGGCACCACGAAGGAGCTTCGCGCACAGCTTACGGCAGCGAATCATGTGTATTGTGGGAGAGTTTTGAGACGCCGTCCGACCATGGTATCCATGGAATTTCTCCCATTCTTTTATGCGTTAAGCGGCCTCACGGGGAGCCGCGAAGATCATGTGCGTGAATATGCGCGGGGAAATCTTTCTGAAATAGAACATGATATCGTCAATTGCCTGGCAAAATCCCGATCCATGGATGGAACGACGCTCCGCCGGAGGATGATGAAGCGCTC
This sequence comes from uncultured Chitinophagales bacterium, assembly GCA_964550275.1. GTDB lineage: Bacteria > Bacteroidota > Ignavibacteria > UBA10030 > UBA6906 > CAZJYO01. The sequence goes on along the minus strand of CAZJYO010000063.1, from coordinate 4,174 downwards.
AGCCAGTACCGCCGGTGAATTCAACAAGGCACTTGCCGTACTGCAATCGCGCATGTATATTGCACGGTCTGAAGGTTCCGAGTGGGCGTTAATGCAAAAGGTGCATCGGAAGGAAATCCGCCGGGCGGGGAAGATCACACATGAACAAGCCCGCTTTGCAATACTGCATCGTTACTTTCAAAACAGGTTGATTGCCACCGTGATGGATATTGTCCGACTCTTTGGATGGAAGAAAAAAGTCGTGTACGAAACACTCGGGCATCTTATTGATCGCGGCGTCATTGCTTCCGGCGCGTCATTTGAAAACCACAAGGGAATTCACTACTGCCTAATTCGCCGATGAAACCTCTCCCGAAACCTCCGAAGGCCTACAAAAATGAAGACTTCCTGAACAGTCCTCAGGCGCGGTCATTGCGCATGCTTTCAGAATTCGCCGAACCGCAGGGTCGCTTTTACAAAGAAAACATCAAAGATACGATCGTGTTCTTTGGGTCTGCGAGAATCAAGCCGAAAAAAGAGAGTGTCGAACTTGAGCGAAAAGCACGGGCGCGGTTGGCCAAAGTTAGGAGACCAACGAAGGAAATGATCCGGGAACTCCGTCGGGCACAGGTTCAGGTTGAAATGGCAGATTACTATGAAGACTGCGTTCAACTTGCGCGTTTGCTGACAGCATGGTCGAAAAACCTTGACACGAAACGACGTTTTGTTGTTTGTTCCGGCGGCGGCCCGGGAATTATGGAAGCCGCAAACAAGGGGGCATATTTGGCCGGCGGGAAATCCATCGGGCTGAATATCAGTCTGCCGTTTGAACAGTTCGCCAATCCGTACATTTCGCCCGAGTTGAATTTCGAGTTCCATTATTTCTTTATGCGGAAGTTCTGGTTTATGTACCTCGCAAAGGCGCTTGTCGTATTTCCCGGCGGTTTCGGAACATTAGATGAGCTGATGGAAGTCCTCACCTTGATGCAAACGGACAAAGTAAAAAAGAAAATGACGGTCGTAATGTATGGATCGGAGTACTGGAAAAAGGTGCTCAACTTTCAAGAAATGGTAAATGCAGGTGTTATCAATGAAGAAGACTTGAAGTTGATCAAGCTGTGTGATACTCCCAAGGATGCCTTCAAGTTTCTGAAAACATTTCTTACAAGGAACTATCTTGCTTGAGGATTAGTTTTGAAAGAAGGTAATGCTTGCAAATGAGCATGCACCTCCGTAGTTTGAAGTGAGGGGATGCCTTGGAATCGACGGGGATGGGGATGGTCAAGATTGCATACCGTGCTCTCCGAGTTGCACGATAATAAAACGGAAACCAATACGTGCAGACTACAACTACGCACTTGCCGCTTAATTAAAACCTAAGCAGCACGCTTCCTGGAGTTTCGCCTGCCGGACTTCAACGAAGCGCCATCAAGGCGGGCTAGCCGGATGTTTTCCTCGGGGACTTCCGGCAAAACCGGGTAACCGGTACACTTGAGGTGGTATCTGAAAGGTCCTGTCTGTCGGATCCTCGGATACGAGTTATGAAAGACTGACTATGTATGGAGTGGTCTTGATGGTCTTCTCTTCGGACGCGGGTTCGACTCCCGCCATCTCCACAGGTACAACGTAAACGCCCTCGATGGTTTGTCGTGGGCGTTTTTTTTTGCAGTGGGTGGTTTAGACGCAGGAATTCGGAATGACGACAGCCATTCAGTTCACAAAAATGAGCGGCGCGGGGAACGATTTTGTTATTGTTGATGACCGTGCCGGCGTTTTGCATATCGACGAACCGGCGCTCGCGCAATCACTGTGTTCACGGCACCGTGGCGTCGGTGCGGACGGGCTTCTGTTAATCCGGCAATGCAAGAGATCAATGTTTATGATGGAATACTACAATGCTGACGGGAGTTATGGGGGCATGTGTGGGAACGGGGGCAGATGTATCGCGCGTTATGCGTTTCTGAAAGGTTTTGCCCCGGCGTCAATGAAATTTGAGGCGCTTGATCACAACTATGCGGCGCGTATTGAAGGTACGCATGTTCACTTGACAATGAAAAATGCCGCTGGACTTAGACGGCAAGAGAGTGTCCGCGTGGGAGATTCCATCTTCGAGGGAGTATTCATTGACACGGGCTCGCCTCACTTTGTGACGTTCGTCGACAATGTTGACACTGTGAATGTCATTGAGTCGGGAAAGCTTCTTCGGTTTCATCCGGCATTCGGTAAGGAAGGCGCAAATATTGACTTTGTTCAGTCCGTGACACCGGATTCGATTCTGATGCGAACATACGAGCGCGGCGTCGAAGATGAAACTCTTGCATGTGGGACCGGGGCAGTGGCAAGCGCACTTGTTTCTGTGCTACACGCGATCGGATTGGAGAGAGTTGCCGTCACTGTTCGCAGCGGCGAGCGTTTATCGGTTTCATTCAAAAGAACTGAAGAGGGTTTTAGCGATGTTGTGTTGTCTGGGAGCGCACATGTTCTCTTTACGGGCAAACTGCTTTTCGACGGCACGTCATGTTCAGTTTCATTGTAAACCCGGCGGCGGGCAAAGGAAAAGCGAAACAGCTTGTGCCATGGTTGGAGGCGGAAGTCAGGCGTCGAGGGCTACAAGCGGAAATTTTAGTAACAAATGGTCGAGGTGCTGGCACTGAGCTTGCCCAACAAGCTCAAGGAGAGATCCTCGTGGCAGTCGGTGGTGACGGTACAATCAACGAAATTGTCAATGGAATGAAGTACTCCAAGAAATCCCTGGGATTTCTGCCTGCCGGTTCCGGAAACGACCTGATTAGCTCGCTTGAAATTCCGAAAACACCGGCGCTGGCATTGGATGTGCTCGAAGCGAGGAGAACCCGCAGAATTGATCTGGGGTCTATTTCGTGGCAACAAAGCGATTGGAATGGTCAGTACGGAGAAAAACTGTTTGCAAACGGGGATGTTATTTGTATTGATGCAGTGGTTGCAAGCAGAGTTGCCGGGATTTCCTTTGGAAGCGGAATTATAGTCTATGCGATTGCTGTACTTCAGAGCCTTGTGAAATATGTCCCGTGGAAGCTTCACGGCTCAATGAATCGTAAGTCGTTTGAATCGGAATGCCTGCTCCTTGCGGTGGGAAATGGCAAATCAGCCGGCGGCGGTTTTCTCTTGACGCCAAATGCAAGGTTGGATGATGGCCATCTGGATATTTGCATTTTGGCGAGCAGAGGTATGTTCGGTATTCTCACCATCATGCCAAAGGTTATTAGAGGTAGACACGGAAGCGCTGACGGGGCTATTCACCAATCTTGCAAGCAAATTGAAGTAAGGTGTGAGGATGGAATCCCGATTCATGCTGACGGAGAAGTTCTTGATAAAGGCTCCAAGCATGCCATAGTGAAAGTGCTGGAAAATAAACTCTCCGTGATCGCACCATGACAGCGTATAATACATATTATGTCAAGTTGATAATATCCTATCCAGATCATTGTACTGGGTTGAAGCAACCCGGAGATCGACGTTTAGGTCCGCCGTCAACTGTATCGCCCGCCCTCCCACTATCCCCAATCTTTCAACAGGGACTCCGTTGCGAGAAGCAACATCTTCTATGGCGGCAACATCGCTTTCGTTAGCACTTAGAACTATCCTCGATTGATCTTCGCCGAACAGCAAGCCCGGAAGACCGGATGCTGTGCGTGGCCGCATCAGGTTTACTGTAACCCCAACGGAGCCCTGAATACAACTCTCCGCAATTGCAACTGCCAAACCACCTTCGGAGCAATCATGAGCGGACTTCACCAGGCCACGTGAAATGGCCTCAAGAGTGGCTTTTTGGATCCGTAGTTCCATAGCCAGATCGATGTCGGGAGCATCACCGGCGGCAATGCCGTGGATTCGATACAAATACTCAGACCCGCCCAGGTGACCCTGAGTAGTCCCAAGAAGAAGAACAACATCACCCTCATCCTTGAACGAAGAAGTGGTCACATGAGAGACGTTCTCAATCAATCCAAGCATACCAATAACCGGCGTCGGATAAACCGCCCCATCTGGGCTCTCGTTGTAAAAGCTAACATTTCCGCCCGTAACAGGTGTCCCAAGAATCCTGCAAGCATCACCAATTCCCCTCACCGCCTCGGAAAACTGCCAATACACTTCCGGCTTGTACGGGTTTCCAAAATTAAGGCAATTCGTGATTGCCAAAGGCTTCGCCCCGGTA
>CAZJYO010000062.1:0-11486 GCA_964550275.1 uncultured Chitinophagales bacterium | reverse complement strand
CAGGACAGCTCCCGTTCAAGGGCGTCCATGAGACGGCATTGGCGTATGAGATTGTAAACGTGGATGCACCCCCGATGTCTTCGATCAAGCCGGAAATTGACATGAATCTCGATGCAATCATTCTGGATTGCCTCGAGAAGGACCCGAAGGAACGATGTCAATCGGTTGCGGAGGTTGCCCGAGACCTGCGACGGGTGAAACGAGAGTCTACACGCCAGCGGCATAGCCGAATTACTGCGGCGAGGCCGTTGTATAGCCCGTCGGGAACGATGCCCGTACAGAATGCCGACGTCGCGATGGCTCAACCAGAGGGACAGAAAAAGAGTCTCTTTCCCTGGGTCGTTGCCGGAGTTTTTTTCCTTCTGGCAGTGACTGTTTCAGCATTTCATCTGATGCACCAACCGGTGCTCGAAGCCCCGCGCATCACCCGCGCAAACATCCTTCCTCCGGCTCGAGTGATTATTAACGTGCAAGCCGGCGGACATCTTGCGCTTTCACCGGATGGCCGGATGGTCGCGTTTGTCGGCACAGATACCACGGGAACTGATCTCATTTACGTCCGGCCGGTCGAGTCTCTTACCCCTGTCCCGCTTACCGGCACAAACGGCGCCACCTATCCCTTCTGGTCGTATGACAGCAAATCAGTCGGTTTTTTTGCGAGCGGTAAACTGAAGAAGATAGATGCTACAGGCGGACCAACATTGACCATTTGTGATGCGGCAGACGGACGGGGAGGAACCTGGAACCAACACGGAACTATCATCTTTGCGCCAACTCAGGCAGAGGGTCTTTCGAAAGTTCCGGCCGCGGGCGGTACTCCAATCCCGGTTACAAAGCTGGATACAACCGGGAATGTCAGAAACCATCGGTGGCCCCATTTCCTTCCCGATGGAAAGCATTTTGTGTATTCAACGCAGTCATCAACAAGTGGAGTCGAAAATGATGTTGTCCGGATTGCGGAACTCGACACGCAGGTTGATTCCGTCCTGATGCACGGAAATTCCAACGTGGAGTATGCCAGGGGATTCCTGTTGTTTCATCGCCAGGCAACCCTTATGGCTCAACCGTTCGACACAGTGACCATGAAATTCACGGGGGATGCCGTTCCCATTGCAGAACAGCTCCAATATAATCCATTGCGCAGCCGTGCAATGTTCTCGGTTTCAAGAACGGGAGTGTTAATCTACCAGGCTGGCGAAGAACAGATGGGAAAGCTGGCTGTCTTTGATCAATCCGGTAATCGGGTACAGATTCTCGGCATGAAATCCCCCCGCAGCGGACGTTTTTCACCTGACGGAACGCGGGTAGCATATTCATATATTGATGACCAGAACCGCCAGGCGGATATCTGGCTTTATGAAATGGAAGGCGGGCGCAGTTCGCGTTTTACCTTTGAAATGTCAAATGAAAACTTCCCTCTCTGGTCACCCGATGGTGATTCCATTGTGTTCAGTTCTACCAAAGCAGGGATCTCAGATTTGTACATCAAGAGTTCCAATGGCACAGGCGTGGAGGCCTCACTGCTGGCTTCGAGCTCTGATAAACAGGCCTATACCTGGTCGCTGGATGGGAGGTACATCACCTACACTTCATTCAACAACCCGAAGACAAAATCAGATCTCTGGCTCCTGCCAATGACGGGGGATAGAAAGCCGATACCGTTTCTACAGACAGAATTTCGTGAGCAGAACGCAGCTTTCTCTCCTGATGGCAAGTGGATTGCCTACATGTCTGATGAATCCGGAAGGTTTGAGATCTATGTTCGGGCATTCGACGGTTCACCGGGTAAATGGGGAATTTCCATCAATGGCGGTGGCTTTCCGCGATGGTCGAACGACGGCAAACAGATATTCTTTCAGTCGACGGATAGAAAGCAGATGTCTGCCGCTGTGAGGATTGTTCAGTCTTCGGTGGTTGTTGACTCCGTCCGAACCCTGTTTGATTTTGAGTCACGCAGCATCCTTGGCTTTCTCAATCATGTCAGCGGGGACGGCAAGAAGTTTCTTGCGATTGCTACAGAACTCCGACAAGCATCGCCGCCGATTACGCTTGTTGTCAACTGGGATGCCGCGCTGGCAAAGAAGTAACGCAACCGCCAACCAACAGGATTCATCCGTGCCATTCACGCTGGAACTTGGAACACACGCGCCAGACTTCAATCTCCCGGCAACCGACGGGAAGACCTATCGTCTTTCTGACTTCCGGGATGTGAAAACACTGGTGATCTTCTTTACCTGCAATCACTGTCCGTATGTCATCGGATCGGACGAAGTGACGCGACAGACCGCTTTGAAGTTTGCATCCGGCGGCGTAAGGTTCATCGGCATCAATTCCAATAGCAAGCACACATACCCTGATGATGATTTTCCTCATATGATACGCCGGATGAAGGCCGGGAACTTCCCGTGGTTGTATTTGTATGATGAACCGCAGGATATCGCCCGGGCGTACGGGGCGCTACGAACCCCGCATTTCTTCGTGTTCGATGCAGAACGCAAGCTTGTCTACACGGGACGCGGTGTTGACACCCCCCGCGATACCTCAAAAATGAAGGTGAACGATCTCGAACGGGCACTCGAGGAACATACTTCAGGAAAATCCGTCAGCGTCCCGCTTACGAACCCCATAGGTTGCAATGTCAAATGGGAAGGGAAAGACGCACACTGGATGCCTCCGGACGCCTGTGATTTGGTCTGACGCCCCAAGTATCCGGGCCGGGCTTTCCCCCAATCCTTGCTTCTTTTTTCCGTTCCGACTAACATATAAAGAATTCGATGCGATCCGCCCGCCGGTCGGCGTCAGCCCGAAGACAGCATCGCCGTATGATAATCCCATGATGTACTATGCACTCTGACATTGAGCACGGTTATCTTTTGATCGCTGATATTTCCGGCTTCACACACTTTGTTGCCGGAAGCGAACTGGACCACTCGCAAGCCATTCTAGGTGATATCCTCAAGCTCATCGTTCGCAATCTCACTCCCGCCCTCACCGTGGCAGAAATTGAAGGTGATGCAGTCTTTGCTTATGCGTCCGGCAAAAGACTTCCTAGAGGTGAGACGTTGCTTGAGATTATCGAGAGAACATACGTGGAATTCCGTGACAAACGTGCGTCGGGACGACGTATGGCGACGTGTACATGCAAAGCATGTCAAATGATTCCCGGTCTCGACTTGAAATTCGTCATCCATCATGGCGAATACGTGCTGCAGGATATTCATGGAAAAAAGAAACCCCTGGGATCGAGTGTCAACATTGTTCATCGCTTGTTAAAGAACAGGATCAGCGAAACCACCGGTTGGCGTGGTTATTCCATGTTCACCGAACAAAGTCTGGTGAACATGGATGTGTTCCCCGTGAACATGCACACTCAGGTTGAAACGTATGAACATCTCGGTGAGGTAAAATCCTACAGTGTCAATCTGGATGACAGATACAAGGAGCTCACAGATGAACGGCGCGTGTTCCTGCGACAGGAAGATGCACACGTCGTTGTAACGTCCAGCTTTGATCTTTCTCCTGCCGACCTGTGGGTTTGGCTGAACGATCCTGAAAAGCGGACAAGTTGGAGAATAGGGTCCCATTGGCACTCCAAGGATCGCCCCGGAGGGCGAACTGGTAAGGGCGCAAGCAATCACTGTTCGAACAGCAACGTCGTGGAACACATCCTCGATTGGCGTCCATTCAATTACTTCACTGTTGAAATCTCCAAACCCCCTCTTCTCATGACTTCAACGACTCTGTTGGAGCCCGGTTCAAACGGCACTAAACTTACGTGTACGTTTACGTTTGATGGGCGAGGGCCGCGGTGGATGAGACGCATCATATGCAAGGCCGCTGTTCATCGTGGAATGAAGCTGGAGGAGTCCTTGGAGAAGCTTGGGCAGATTTGGACCACCTCCAAGAATGAACCCGGGTTGCAAGCGAACGCGGAACACACATCTTGAGGTCTCGCGGGCTGGACCAGCTTCGAAACTGTTCAACTGGCGGAAACGTGAAATGATCGGACAATCGATCTCACACTACAAAATCTTGGACAAGCTCGGTGAGGGCGGAATGGGAATTGTGTATAAGGCCCATGACGAATCGCTCGACCGCGTTGTTGCGCTGAAGTTCCTTCCTCCCTACCTCACATCCGACCCGACCGAGAAGGAACGATTCTATCATGAAGCGCGTGCCGCCTCTGCGCTCAATCATTCCAACACCACAACTATCTATGAAATAGCCGAACACGATGGCAGGTTGTACATGGCAATGGAATACGTGGAAGGCGTAACGCTCAAGCAGCTCATCGCCACGGAGGCCATTCCCCTCAAGAAGGTTCTGGATATCGCCGTCCAAACGTGCGACGGACTTTCCGCGGCACATGAGAAAGGGATTGTCCATCGCGATATCAAATCCGATAACATCATGATCACTTCTAAAGGACAGGTGAAGATTACGGATTTTGGGCTCGCAAAAGTAAAAGGGTCTACGAAACTAACGAAGGTGGGATCAACTATCGGGACCGCGGCGTACATGTCGCCCGAACAGGCGCAGGGCGAAGAAGTGGACCATCGCTCCGACATTTTTTCTTTTGGTGTGGTGCTTTACGAGCTGCTGACCGGGCGGCTTCCCTTCCGCGGCGAGCATCAATCAGCATTGATGTACTCTTTGGTGAATGAGGACCCTCAGCCCGTCGCGAGGTTCAATAATGATGTGACCCCGGAGATTGAACGCATCGTGCTCAAGGCGCTCATCAAGGATAAGAGCGAGCGCTACCAGCATATTGCCGATATGCTTGCGGACCTGAGACATGAGCGCAAAGGTTTGGAGTACGCGAGTCTCGGTTATGTCAAAGCCGCTACCAAAACGCATCCTGCTGCGCAGCAAAAGGCAAACAGCGGGATGAAAAAGTTCATGGTTCCCGCGGGAATTATTGCTGTGCTGGTCGCAGTCGCCCTGATTTTCAATCCGTTCAACCTTCAGATTTCCACACAGCAATCCGTTGCACAGCCGGAACGGGCATCGCTGGCTGTTCTTCATTTCCAGAATATTCCGAACCCGGAGGACAAAAACCACCCGGGCGATATGCTCGCCGATCTGCTGATCACTTCCCTTTCGCAATCGCGCGAGATTGAAGTGATTAGCCGGGAAAGGCTTTATGACATTCTTCAGGAACTGCAAACGGATTCGAAATCCATCACACCTGATATCGCCGCCAAAGTAGCGCAGCGTGCCGGTGTGAACACGATGTTGCTTGGAAGCATCATTCAGGAACAACCTTCGCTGATGGTAACCACGCGGCTCATTGATGTTCAGACTGGAAAGATTCTGAAATCCGAACGACTCGCGGGATTTACATCCGCGCAGATTTTTGGCCTTGTGGATACCATTGCGCTCCTTGTTCGCTCGGAACTTGTTGCGACGTCCTCATCTCCCGTTGACTCACGGCCCATTGCGGAGGTCACAACGAATTCTCCCGAGGCATACCGCTCCTATCTGGAGGGAGTCGAGCTCGATAAAAAATTCTTCTACGCGGAAACACGCGCGGCTTTCAGAAAAGCAATTGAACTTGACAGCACGTTTGCAATGGCGTATCTCGCTTATGCTGTCGCGAATGGCGACATACCGGATGAACTCCAGGCTTCTCTTATCACCAAAGCCTATTCCCTCAGGAGTAAACTGCCTGAACGGGAGAAACTCGCGATTGAAAACACGTACATAGACCTCATAGAGAACAATCCAGCACGATCAGTGGAGCTTTGGCAGGCCTACATTCACAAGTTCCCTCGCGAGGTGGGTGCATACTACCCGCTCCGGAATGCACAGGCAGAGGCTGGCAATTTTGAAGCGGCCAGCCACACGCTCCAACGCGGACTCAAAGTCGATTCCCTTGAAAAAGGACTTTGGAATCTGCTGGCATATTCATATGCGGGATTGCACCGCGGGCAGGAAGCTCTTTCCACAATAGACCGTTACTTGCAAATTGCACCCGCCGAGCCAAATCCGTACGACAGCAAGGGAGATATCTACTTTTTTAACGGAGACCCTGACTCTGCCATCATATTCTGGAAAAAAGCCCTTGAATTTCGTTCCGACTTTCCCAGTTCTCAAAAAATTGCTTACCAATATCTTATTCGCGGGGACTATCAGAATTTTGAAAAATGGTACAACCACTACGCGGCAACCCGTGGAAACCAGGAAGAGCAAACGGATGAATTGAAATACAAAGCTGTACTCCTTAGCGTGCATACGGGGAAACTCCGGCAAGCTATTCGACAAATGCAGGATTTAATTGAAGCTGATCTCGCAGCCGGAAGGAAGTATTTTGCCTTTTATGACTATCGCATTCTTTTTGAGCTTGGAATGGAGGCCGGCGATGCAGTACTCGCAGAAAAGTACGCGCGGAAAGCACTTCAGGAAAAACCATCAGAAATTGTCCCTCTTGCTATTGCTTTACAGTTCAATGGAAAGCAGGAGGAAGCCCGAGCGTTAGTGACGAAGCTTCGGGGTGAAATGACAGGGCCGTTGCGAGAACGGGCACCAATGCATTATGTGGCAGGTGTGTTATTGTACGAACAAGGAAACTTTGATGCTGCCCTTTCGGAATTCAATGAGGCGCTAAAAGCGCTCATGCCTAATCATGCGCCGCAATTGTATCTCGGCCTTTGCTATTTGAAGCTTGGAAGAACGCAAGACGCTATAGACGAATTCAAAAAGTGCACCTGGTACACTCCTCTTCTCCACTCTACTTTCGATGGAGATTTTCTTTACATGTCAGGGCGATGGCCAACAACCGGCACAAAAGCACAATACTGGCTAGGCGTCGCGAACGAGCAATTGGGGAAGAAACGCGAGGCAAGAGATGCATATGAAAAGTTTCTCACCACGTGGAAGGACGCGGATTTTACGTCTGCCGAGATTGGAGATGCAAGAAAGCGACTTACACACTTGCAGACCGGAGTTCAATAAGACAAACAATGACACACCAGATCTGGGGTAATGCATGATGACAGGTTCCACTATTTCACACTACAAGGTCCTCGAAAAACTCGGCGAAGGTGGCATGGGCGTTGTCTTCAAGGCGCAAGACACAACGCTCGACCGATTCGTTGCATTGAAGTTTCTGCCGACACATTTGTCGGAATCGCAGGAAAACAAAACACGCTTCATGCAGGAAGCAAAGGCCGCGGCGGCATTGAACCATCCCAACATCCTCAGTGTGTATGAAGTGGTCGAGCAAGCCGACACCATGTGTATCGTCATGGAACTGCTTGAAGGACAGACACTCAAATCGTACATGACGAACCTGAAAGCCGGTCCGGGCATCCCCGTGCAACAGGCGCTGACTTGGATTACACGGATCGCAGGCGGCCTCAAAGAGGCCCACGACAAGCACATCATGCACCGGGATATCAAGCCGCAGAATATCATGCTCACAACAAATGGCGGCATCAAGATCATGGATTTCGGGCTTGCAAAGCTGCGGAGTACTCATTCTATTACAAAGGCGGGTACCTCGCTTGGGACGCTTTCCTACATGTCCCCAGAGCAGGCACAAGGAATTCCAGCCGATCACCGGACTGATATCTGGTCTCTGGGCGTCGTTCTCTACGAAATGCTCACTGGAGAACTTCCCTTCAAGGCGGAACATGAGGCGGGTCTTTCCTACCTCATCGTCAATGAGACACCAACCGCGCCCAGCACTCTGGACCTTAAGATTCCTCATCGCATCGATGCCCTTGTTGCGCGGTTTATAGAGAAGGATCCGGCGAAGCGATACCAGAATATGGGTGATGTTATCGCCGCGGTTGAAAGTGCCCGCAAGGAGGTTGAGGTTGCCGCGACTGCCGCAAAGACAAAAGCGATTGCTGTCCTGCCGTTTGACAACATCAGTCCGGAAAAAGAAAGCGAGTACTTCTGTGACGGGCTGATGGGCGAGCTCATTGCCAACCTGTCGCGCCTCAAAGACGTTCGTGTTGTGTCCAGAACTTCTTCCATGCAGTACAAAGGCACAAAGAAAGATATCAAAACCATTGGAGGCGAACTGGACGCGCGGTACATCATTGAGGGAAACGTCCGGAAATTCCAGGACAATATCCGGATCACCGCGCAACTCATCGATGTTGAAACGGACGCGCAGCTCTGGGCGGAAACCTACAAGGGAACGCTCGCCGACGTGTTCGACATCCAGGAAAAGGTCTCGAAACAAATCGTTGACGCGTTGATGGTGAAATTGACGCCGAAGGAACAGGCGGTGCTATCCAAGCGCTCGACACTGAACGCGGAGGCGTTTGATTGCCACCTGCGCGCCCGCGATTTCCTGTACCGGCGCACAAAGAACAGCATTCAATTTGCCATGCAGCTCTTCCAGAAAGCCATCGAACTGGATCCGCGGTATGCTTCCGCGTACGCCGGACTTGGGGAGGCCTACGCGACAATGCACCATGACTTTGACTCGAAAGAGATCTGGCTCGACAAGGCCATCGAATCAAGTTTGAAAGCGCTCGTGTACGACCCGACACTCGCCGAGGCATATGCCGCCCTGGGGCTTGCGTACTTTTCCAAAAAATCTCTCGACGATGCGCTCGAAGCAACGCAAAAGGCGATCGAGCTCGACCCGAACAATTTCTCCGGGTATTGGATTCTTGGAAGAATCTATCATACCGTTGATCGGGATCGTGAGGCCGTTCCGCTGTTTGAAAAAGCCATCGCGCTGAACCCGCATTTCCACTCGGCCTACGGCGACCTGAGAATGATTTATGAGCGGCTGGGTGAGAAAGGAAAATACCAGGAGATCCTTCATCGACTACTCGACATTTTCCCGAAATACCTCTCACAACATCCGGACGACGCCCGGTCTCATATTTACTTTGCGACGGATCTTGCCCAAGTGGGAAGAAACGAGGAGGCAAAACGGGAAGCATCAAAAGCCCTCGAGTTGAGTCCGGGAGATCCGCTTATGCTGTACAACGCGGCATGTTGCTACGCACGCATGGGAGAAAACAAACTTGCAGTTGATGCGTTGCGTGCATCGTTTGCGGCCGGTCTTGAAGATGTCGAGTGGACGAAGCGCGACCCGGATCTTGATGCGATCCGCAACGAGCCGGAGTATGTTGATTTGATGCGAGGTCGCTAGTTCGCCATGGTTGTGTGTCTGCATCGTTCTTTCTAAGTTTGACCAAACGAAATTCTCAACGCCTTCCATACAATGATTAAAACAATCGGTGTTATTGGTGCCGGAACCATGGGTTCCGGGATTGCTCAGACGGCCTCCACGGCAGGGTTTGAAGTAATCCTCCATGATATTTCCGGCGACGTTCTTCGATCCGCCATGGAAAGGATCAAGCAAAATCTCAGAATGATGGTGGAGAAAGGAAAGATCGGTTCAGCCCGGGCAACGGAAGCCCTTGCAAGAATTCACCCGCGCAAGAACTTTGCCGACATGGGCAATGCTGATTTCATCATCGAAGCCGCTCTCGAAGACCTTGCCGCAAAACAGACCATCTTCAAGAAACTTGATGCCATTGTCCGCTCAAACGTCGTTCTCGCCACTAATACGTCGTCGCTTTCGATAACTTCCGTTGCAGCCCTGACAAAAGTGCCAGAGTCTGTCGTCGGCATGCACTTCTTCAATCCTCCGCCGCTCATGAAGCTTGTCGAAGTTGTCCGGGGAAAGCAAACGTCGGACGCCGCGCTGAAAACAACCGCCGATCTCGCGATCGCCCTCGGCAAGACGCCCGTGACCTGCCGCGATACGCCGGGATTCGTTGTCAACCGGGTGGCGCGACCATTCTACGGGGAAGCATTGCGCCTGCTCGGCGAAGGGGTTGCTTCCGTCGAAGAAATTGACCGCATCGTCAAACTTGAAGGCGGGTTCAAGATGGGTCCGTTGGAGCTCATGGATTTGATCGGCATCGACATCAACTACGCCGTCACGAAATCTGTGTACGAACAATTCTCGCATGAACCGAGGTTTCGTCCGCACCCTATTCAGCGGCAGATGGTGGAGGCAGGTACGCTCGGCCGCAAAACGAAAAAGGGGTTTTACAACTACCCATGAAACAGATTTTCATTCTCGGCGATGCACAGCTCGTCGAAGAGTACGCGTCTTTGTGTATCAATAAAAACCTTGAGATACGCGGGCGCGCCAATGCAGATCAGAAAAGCACATCCGGTATCAAGGGAATAACAAAGACCGCAAAACCATCCAAGTCGATTGACTTCGCCCTTGAGTTAACAAATCTTTCTGCTGACGCCAAGAGAAAAAACCTCGTCGAGATCTCCTCGAAAGCGGGACAGAAAACAACAATCCTGACTTCTGCAGTCACCGTAACTCTTGCCGAACAGTCAACATGGGTGAAATCTCCCCACCGGCTTGTGGGATTGGGCGCCCTTCCTTCTCTGCTTCAGGGTTCACTTGTCGAATTGACTCAATGTTCAGCAACGGATCAGAAACACTTGGCCGAAGCAAAATCATTTGTCGAAAAGCTGGGCAAACAGCATTCGGTCGTCGGGGACAGCATAGGAATGGTCATGCCAAGAATCCTCTGTTGTCTTGCAAATGAGGCCTTTTTTGCACTCCAAGAAAATGTTGCTTCCGGCAGAGAAATCGATATCGCCATGAAGCTGGGAACCAATTATCCGCACGGCCCGGTTGAATGGTCAAAGCGTATTGGAATTCAACAGGTTCATGCAGTAATGGATGCCCTTTGGGGGGCTTTCAAAGAAGAACGGTATCGACCTGCCCCACTGCTCAGGCAATCCGCGCTGAATGCGCTCTCGTTTCCTGAATGATGTGACGCCCATCGTTTGCATAAGGAATGTGTATCGTTTATATTTTAGAGTGAACCAGAAGGAGAAGGCATTATGAAGATGTTGCTTTTGGCTGCATGCACTATCGTTCTTGCCGCAATCGGCAGTGCACAACCCCAGATTGAAGTCGTCAACGGTACAAAATTCGACTTTGGAGACGTCAACCGCGGAACAACTGCGGAAAAGGACCTCGTCGTCAAGAATATCGGCAACGAAACACTAACACTCGGCAAAGTCGATGTTTCCTGCGGGTGTACCGGTAGTGTGGTCTCCACCGATAAGATTGCTCCGGGAAAAACCGGAACTGTGAAGATTTCATTCAACTCGCAGAACTTCTCCGGCCCTGTGCACAAATCAGTGACAATCAATTCAAATGCCCATAACTCACCGCGGACAATGGTGGAGTTCACGGCAAATGTCATTCAGGAATTGACTGTTGAACCGACACATTTTTGGTTCAGAGATGCTCAGGTCGGACAAATGAGCACGGTTGCATTAACACTGAAAAACCTTGGCAAGTCGCCGTTCACCATTACAGGATTCAAGACCCAGCTCGAAGGACTTCAATTGAAGTATCCGGAGAAACCGATTGAACCCGGTGGTTCGGCTCAGCTCGTCGCAGAGTTCAAACCGACAGCCGCGCGTCCTGTATTGAGCGATGGAGTTTTTGTGACAACCTCCAGCAAAGC
>CAZJYO010000061.1:2595-11626 GCA_964550275.1 uncultured Chitinophagales bacterium | reverse complement strand
GTCCAACGTTTCGTCAATCACGCAGAAGGCGGTCGTTGCCGCGCTCACCGGTTCAAGAGACCTCCGGCATAATCAGGTCGAGAATGATGAGGTCGGGATGCTCGCGGGCTGCAAGTTCGAGCCCGTCTTTTCCCTGGAACGATTTCAACACCTGATATCCTTCATTCTCAAGAATCACCTGGATCAAATCCGTTGCTGCGCGATCGTCGTCAATGACAAGAACCTTGGGACGCCGGTTTTCGGAATTCGGAAGAAGGTGAACGCGGTGAAGCGCCTGAAGAAGATCTTCCTTGTTGACCGGCTTGACGAAATAGTCAACCGCGCCAAGACTGAAGCCGATGGTTTTTTCATCGACAATGGAAACGATGATAATAGGGATGTGCTTGCACAGCGGATGCCGTTTGAGTTCTTTCATCACCTGCCAGCCATCTTTGATGGGAAGCATCAGGTCAAGAGTGATGACGCTGGGCCTGAGACGTTTTGCCATATCCACCGCTTCCACGCCGTCACGCGCAACCTCCACGCGGTAACCGGCGTTTTCGATATGCATGCGGAGAAGTTCAGCGGCCTGGGGGGCGTCTTCGATGATCAACGCGAGCGGCCGCTCACCCTGACCGCTCTCGCGGTTCTCGCGAATGAGCGTGTCCAGCAGCATGCCCGCCTGCATGACGCGTTCCGATCCGGAATCAATCACCATCGGAATCGTGAAGCTCACGGAAGTCCCCTTGCCCCACTCGCTTTCAACAGCAATGCTTCCGCCGTGAAGCTCGACAAGCTTTTTCGTGATGGCAAGTCCGAGGCCGATTCCCTGATGATTAAAATTCTTTCCGCTCGCCGCCTGACGGAACGGTTTGAAGAGCGTCGACATTTCCTCGGGCCGAATACCGATCCCGGAATCCTTCACAACGAATCTCAGGTCATGGCCTGTCCGCTCTGAAGAAAGAGACACGGTCCCGCCTTTGTGGCTGAACTTGATCGCGTTCGACACAAGATTGATAATGATCTGTTTGAAACGCGTCTGATCAACCACAATCTCTTCAATGTCGGGGCTGAAAGAAAATGCCAGTTTGATGCTTTTTTCGGCAATAGCCCCCGAAAGGACACGCTTGATGCTCTCCTCGAAATATGCCACCGGATAGCTGGCGATGTGCAACTCCATGCGGCCCGCTTCAATTTTGGAGAGGTCCAGAATATCGTTGATGATCTGCTGTAAATGTCTCCCGCTCGCATTGATGTTCTTCATGAACTCCTGAACGGAATCATCCGAGAGTTCCTCATACTGCGTCGTGAGAAGCTCGGAGAAACCGATGATGGAATTCAGCGGTGAGCGTAGTTCGTGGCTGAAGGTTGCCAGAAATTTTTTGAGCGTGTCGCTTGCCTCAAGTGTCTTTTGCGTCTGCGATTCAAGCTCGATGTTTTTCGTCCGCAGTTCATCCATCAATTTCTTTCTGCTCATGCCGCTGGCAAGTTCGTTGGCAACGACAGAAAGCGCGTCCAATTCCGGCTGGACAAACTCATGCCCCTTGATGCTCAGAACTTCAAGCACTCCTTGCACATCGCCCTGAACAAGCAGGGGTTGGACGATAAGACTCTTCAGCTTCAGGTCCTGCATTTCCTTCAGCATCATGGTTGCAATCGTGCCTTTGCCGACGTCGCCGGTGACCTCGGTTTGCCGCGTGTAAGCAGCGCGCGCGGCCACGTGAGGCGTTTCCGCATCAACGCGCTGATGCACAACCGGCTGGGGAAATTCAACGTCGAGCAACGCAGGGGCAACCAGGCGGACTTCGTTTCCGCGCGGATCGTACAGATAGATGCACACAAATTTTGACGGGACTTCCAGAAGCAGGGCTATTTTTTCCGCTGCGCGCAAACAAAGTTCATCGAGATGTTTTGAGGTATTGATTGCATGGGAAACCTCAACGAGAATTTCCTTGCGCCGCTGATCGCGCTTTCGCTCGGTAACATCCTGGAAGAAAACAGAGAGCCCGTGGTCTGCAGGATAAATCCTCACATCATACCACGCCTCAAACCTCTCGTCTTTGTAGCTGGTTTCAAAACTCTGAAATGTCTTCGTTTCCATCGCAAGCCGGTACTTCTCACCCAACATCGCTCCCTTCGCATTCGGAAACACGTCAAACACATTCTTGCCCAGAACCTCAGACGCCTTGAACCCTGTGCCCTCCGCCGCTGCGCGGTTCCAGTACGTTATCCGGAAATGGTCATCCAGAGCGAAAAAACCTCCTGTAATGCTCTCAAGGATGCTCTCGTAGTTAAACTGGTGTTGCATGGAAACTCCAAAAAACACTAAAGGCGGGTTGAGTTGGCAACTAATTAGCCAATTCTATAACCAAATGCAAGCATTTACTGAATGAACTACTTTAGGTGGGGTTGCTAAGGTTAGATATTGTTTGATTGCCTGCTTCTGGCCAAGAGATGATGGCATCCAATGGGCACAAAAGGACACGATTTACAAGGGGTTTTGTCCGGGATGTCGCCGGCTCTGATACGGGCGATATCTTCAACGGCGGTCATTTCGATGCGTCTCAAATCCGCTTCGCCATAAGTCCGTAGCACCGGCGATTCAACCGAGCCCGTAAACAGCAATGTTGCCTTCAACCTGATTGCACCAAAGAATTTCCCGACCAACAATGCATACAGATCAAGTTGCGGACCATATTCCCCGGCAAGGATTGAAACATCACCCCCCGAAACGTGGTCCGTTTTGAAATCGAGAATGTTCCAAATTTCATCACCATCTTTATACAGGCGATCAATGGTTCCTGAAAGGTACTCTGAACCGCAGGCAACGGTGATCGGGAATTCCGTTCGTACATCGGTTCCCGCCGCAACGTCTTTCCAGTGCGGAGAAGCAAGAACTCCCAAGACTGCTTTTCGCAGTGCATCGCGATATGGTTTCTCCGCGCCGTGGTTCCCAATAACACTATCAATGTGTGTTTCGATTCCGGCCTCTGAAACTCCGTCAATTGATTGCATGATGCTGTGGAACAATGATCCCAGTTCCGCACCGGATGGTTGCGAATCCTTTTCCCGCGCATGGAAATTGTTCCCCGTCCGCGCGGACAACATCGAGGGAACGCCAAGAGTTCGCTGGAGAAAATAGAGGGATGAGCACTGCCGGAACAAACGCAATCCGGTGACAGAAAAAATCTCTCCCCGCGGTGATTGCAGAATGGGTTCGGTATGAATACGATAAGGCCCTTCACTGTGAGCAAGTGAAGCAAGCGCTGACGGTGCAGTCACGGGCTCTACAACAGGGAACGCAATCCGTACGTCGCGATTGATACTTCCTCCGCGATAGACGCCGTCCTCAATCACCATGAATTCCAAAGGTGAGAGGAAATCGAAATGCCCGGCAGTCCGCGCTGTGCCGATTTCCATGGTACGGGAAAGCCACTTGAGCCAGGAGGCTCGAGTACCTTCTGTCCCGGCAAGGATCAAATGGTCTCTTGCCCGCGTACATGCAACATAGAACACGCGCTTTTCCTCTGCCAACGCACGTTTCTCCATCCTCTGTTTCAAAAACTCCCCGACCGGGGGAAGTTCCGAGTCTTCTTCCTCATCACCCATTCGCGACGAAAACGCGATGCCATAGGAGGGGTCGAGAAACGGCTCGTGCTCCTTCATGAAAGGCCGCTCCAAGCCGGGAACGACCACAATCGGAAACTCCAGCCCCTTCGCCGCATGCACGGTCATAATTTGAACCGCATTGCCATACACATCAATGGCGCCCTGCCCCTCCTTCTCCTGCTCTTCGATGAGCTGCTTCAGGCGTTCCACAAAATCATACAGCGTCATCCACCCGCGTGATTCAAACATGATCGCAAGGCGGCGCAGTTTACGCAGGTTTGCCAGGCATTGGTCTCCGCGTGGCAACGCGCTGATCATCGCACGGTATGATGTGCGGCGGACAATCCGGTGTATCAGCTCCGACACAGTGAGCCGCAGACCCGTTTCGCGGTCCTCTTTGAGCATGTCGATCGCACGAAAGATGTTTGTGCCGGATTGGGACGCGCCTTGAATTCGCTCCCAAAGAGATCCCGACTGCTCCGCTGTCGAAGCTTCGAACAGCTCGGTATCGGAAACGGAGAAGAACGGTGACCGCAAAATTCCGGCGAGCGCGATGTCGTTACCCGGATTCAGGAGGAAGGAAAAATAATTGTAGAAATCATAGATATCCTGGGTTTGATAATACCCGACTCCCGCCGTGACAACGTAGGGTAGGTTGTTCTTGACGAGCGCGTTCTCCAGTTCCTGCAGATTCGTGCGGCTTCTCAGCAGAATGGCGACATCGCGATACATGGCGGGCCGGGCCTGTTCGGTTTTGTCAAACACCGTTGTTTTCCCCGCAATGAGCTGTGCAATCCGCGCCGCGACCATTTCACTCTGACTCGTCTCATGGGTCGCGTCGTTGAGCAGAACCTCAACGCTTCCTGCCGTGCTGTTCTGCCGCGCGTGAATGATGGACTGGTAGGCAACCTCATGCGGATCAGAACCCGCATTCATGATGGACGCAAAAAAATAATTCACCGACGCCGCGACGTTTTGCAGCGGACGAAAACTCTCGGCGAGGATTACGCGCTTTCCACCGGCGGCAACAATCCGGTCTGCTGTTTTTTCAAAGACGGTAACGTCCGCATCGCGAAAACCATATATGGACTGTTTGGGATCGCCGACGATGAACAGGTTCCCGTCCTTGAGATCATCAAGAAGCGAAAGAATAATCTCATACTGAAGTGTATTGGTATCCTGGTATTCATCCACCATCACAAACGAAAACCTTTTCGCCAGCCGCGCACGGACATGTTCAGTGCGAAGAAGGTTGCGCATTTTGATCTGGAGATCGTCGAAGTCTAACTGCCCTGCGTCAAGCTTTTTTTCCTCATAGCGTTCCGTCACACGCTGGTAAATCTCCAGCAACGTGCGCGTGCGTTCAAGCAGTTGAGTATGTTCAACAGCGGGTGTTGCGGGATCAAGAAATCCAAGAAAGGGTTTGAGAGCTTCGCAAATTTCGGTAACGCGTCGCGCGGCCTGGTTTTCCGGTGCATCGCTTGCCGATGAAGTATCTCCGCCGAACTTTACCTTTATCGTCCCTTTCTGCGTAAGCATCAAGGAGGTCAGCTCCAACAGAGTCGCGCCGCGCTCGCCTGAACTTGGCGCCTTGGCGAAACGCTCCAAGAGTGTTTTCGCTAACGGAACGTCCTTTCCTCTGCCCGACTGCACAAGCAACACAAGGTCGTTCCGCAAATCAGTCGTGTTCAAATCGGATTGAACAATCCCGTCAATTGCGCTTCGCCATAGGTCCAATATTTCATTGTCGCTCTTGTTGTAGAGTCCATCCTGCCCGAGAAGAGTGTCCATCAATTCCCGCTTGTCGAGAAGACGCTTCACCGTCTTGACGACCGGATCTTTGCCCGCTCTGCGCAGAAGATTCACCGCTGAGGTCTTCACTTTCGTGTCGCCATCCTTCAGCAGAATCTCCAAAAACACTTCCTGAATACACTCTTGCTTCAGAAATTCCTGGTCGATGCCTTCAAGAACATTGAACGCGGCATCCACATGCGCTTCGACGGGATATTCTTTGAGAATGCGCGAACAAAAACCGTGGATGGTGCTGATGAATGAGGAGGGAATCTGACTTCGAATGGATTCAAGCAGGCGGCGTTGCGCCGGATCGGTCTCTGTTTCCAGCCGCCGCGCTATGCCTTCCGCAACCTTGCGGCGCAATTCACTCGCGGCTTTTTCGGTAAATGTCACGGCTACTACCTCGGCCACAGGCGCTTTCCCGGAACAAACAATGCGCAAGTACCGCTCGACCAGCACCATGGTTTTTCCGGAGCCGGCATTGGCAGTAACGCACAGATGGCGGTCGAGTGTGAGGGCTTCTTCCTGGGACGGAGTGAACAGCATGAGTGGTTCCGGAAAAAAGAAAAGGCACCCTGCAAATCAGAGTGCCTTTAAAGATATGAAACCTGAGACGTTTTCAAAACATCGAGGTTACTTCTTTCCGTCTCCCTTGTCTTTTCTTTCGATCGTCACACCAGGACTTTCATTCTCAAACAACTGGTCCACGGGGACGATGCGGGTCTTCGCCTTGTTCAATCCGAGCGGAAGCGTCGTGATCTTCTTGTCGTCCTCGGCAATCTCCGGCGAAACCGGCGCCTGATATGTTATTGGCGACGGCGCGTTGCTGAGCATCTTGTCCATCAACCCTTTTGCATCATTGGCAACGACTGCAACCTTAACGTTCGTCGGACTGATGTGCTTCTTGACCGCCTTGTTGACGTCGTCAACAGTCAAAGCGTTTAGCTCGCTTTCAATGCGCTGAATGTAGTCCTCAGACATACCGTAGAACTCGGAGTCCATTTTGTAGCCGAGACGTCGGTCAAGCGTTTGGGCCCACAGTTTGGAATAATTCGTGACAAACTTCCTGGTCTGTTCGAATTGTTCCTGTGTGAGTCCTTCTTCGACAAACTTATTCAGCTCGAACATAGCCGCGCGGATTGCGAAGTGCGCATTTTCCGGCTGGACTGGTCTGAGCCAAATGCTGAAGTATTGCTGTCGCAGCGGTGTGTTCACATCGGGGAAGCGCGAACCGCCGGTGCCACCCTGAAAGCGCTCGATATAGGAATAGTCGCCATAGTTCAAGCCGCGGTCGCCGCGAAGCTTGTTCATCAGTACGCCGTTGAACGTGCGGTGTTCACCAAAGTAGGAATTCGCAACCATAAGCGCGTAGAAATCCTTGTCCTTGCGTGTCACGGAAAGAGGATGACCGAGCGAAATGGCCGTCGCACGCGCGGGCTTCTCGACGATATCAAGCTCCATGCCCTGGGGCATTTCAACACCCGGCAACTGAACGGGCGCGAACTGTCCGTCGGGAAGCGAGGAGAAATCCTTCTTCATCTTATCAACAAGCGATGAAGGATAACCTCCCGCAATGCCAATCCAAATATTTCCCGTGGTGTACGTTTTCTCATAGTACTCACGAACATCGTCAAGCGTCATGGATGTAATTCCCTGAACCGATCCCCCGGCCGTTCCATACGGGTGATCTTTGAACATGGCAATGGTAAACGCTTCTTTGCCAAGGTTCTCATCGTCGGTGCCGCGAAGGTTTTTCTGCAAGAAGCTCACGAGCAAATCTCTGTTGCGTGTAAAGTCATCTGGGTCAAAACGCGGACGCAGAAGCAGATCGCTCATCAGTTGATAGAACTTGTCGAGATGGTCCCGATGGCATTGCCCGATGAACGTGGTGATTTCTTTTTCAGGCGATACATTGATGCTCGCCGCCCAGGGATACATTTTAGAAACAACTTCCTGGTACTTCAGGTCCTTCGTGCCGCCCTGCGCAATCATGAACGCGGTAAGCGCGTTGATGCCTTCCTTGCCTTTCCAATCATTGATGGACCCGGCGCGGAGAATGATGCGGAACGTAATAAGCGGTGAATTCTGACTCTGAATTTCCGTCACTTTGACCGCTGTCTTTGCTTCAAGAATGCCCGAAGCGAGAACAAGCATCAGGAGAAAAAGCGAAATTGTTCTCATTGCTTTCCTCCTTCCATCGTCAGTAACACTTCGGTGCGGTTGTTTGATCCGAAATACTTGTTGGCAACCATCATGATATCCTCGGCGGTGACTTTATCATACATGTCGTACACCTTGTTCACTGATTCCGGGTTGCCCGTGAGCTGAACGTAGTGCGTGATACTGCGGGCGATGGCATCAGCGTTGTCAAGACCCATTGCATAGCTGTAACGAAGGAATGATTTGATCTCATCCAGCTTTTCTTTGGAAACGGGCGTCGTCTTTGCCTTCTCAAGTGCCGCACTAATGGCCTGACGTACCTTGTCGATGTTCTTCGGATCCTTGATGCGCGTGGTAATCAAGAACAATCCCGGATCGCGTGAGTCTTGCTGGCCGCCACTCACGAATTCCACCGCTTGGTCTTCCACCACCAACTTCGCAAAGAGCTCGGAGGTTTGTGAGAACACAACCTGTGAAAGCACATCCATCGCGGGCATATCCGTTTTTGAATCGCTAAACGCCGGACCGTGATAGCCGATCATGAGCACGGGAAGCGTTTGTGCTTTCCAGGGCAACTCCACAAACTTCTCGTTTGTTTGGGGCGCATCCATCGGGACATCCAGGGTAAACGTTCCGCGCTTCCATGGACCGTAGTACTTGCGTGCAAGCGTAGTAACTTTCTCAGGATCCACATCTCCGACAACAATTAACGCGCAATGCTCCGGCCTGTACCACCGGTCAAAGAACTTCAAGCTGTATTCGTACTGGTTCGGCATATCCATGATGTCCTTGAGAAAACCCATCGTGGTGTGCTTGTACGTGTGCTTCTCGTAGGCCGCTTCACGGATCTTTTCGAAGATCGTCATGAATGGACTGGAGTAATTCTTGTTGTATTCACCCAGAATCGCCCCAGCCTCGGTTTTGAAATCATCAACCGAATACTTGAGGTTCATGAAACGATCGGATTCAATCTCCATGATCGTCTCAAGCGCACTCGCGCTTGCAAGCGTGTGATACGCTGTGTAATCATCGGTGGTGAACGCGTTATTGTCTGCACCGATGGACTTGAGCATTTCGTTATATTTGTCCTTGGGATATTTCTCTGTCCCGCGGAACATCATGTGTTCAAAGAAATGCGCAAAGCCGGAAAGCCCCGGCTCTACTTCGTTCCGCGATCCAGAGCGCACGACGGTGTAGTACGAGATGATGCCCGGACTGTCAAACGGAATCGCGATCACTTTCAGTCCGTTGTCCAGCGTGGACTGGTGAATCGCGTAGGGGAAAACCTTTTGCCCTGCTTCGCTTGTCGCAGAAACCGTAGCCGCAACAAGAAGAAGCAGTACAAGTGGTTGAAGAAACCTGTACATGAACCCTCCTGGAATGATGTTGATGCCTTTAGTTCTTGCTTTGATTTTTGATTTGTGATTTTTGAAGTTTGCTATTTGAATCTTGTTTGGTTCTTGGTCCTTGTGTTTTAATCTTTGTTTGG
>CAZJYO010000061.1:0-2495 GCA_964550275.1 uncultured Chitinophagales bacterium | reverse complement strand
TTTGCTATTTGAATCTTGTTTGGTTCTTGGTCCTTGTGTTTTAATCTTTGTTTGGATCTTGAGATTTGGAGCTTGTTATTTGCTTCTGCATTATTTTAAATCTTCAAGCTTTTCCTTCGCGTCCTCAAAGGCTTTGGTGTTTCCGCGAGGTCCCATCGCAACGAACTCTTCCAGATACTTGATGGCTTTTTGTTTGTCGCCCTTTCTTTCATAAGCCAGTCCAAGCCGGTACTGCGAGCCGATGTTCTTGTCGAGTGCAAGCGCTTTCTCCAACAACGGAATAGCTTCATCAACTTTGTTCTGGTCATACAAACTTCTGCCGAGACCGTGATACCCTCGTGCGTCCTCCGGAAATTCCTTTGTGTAGCGCGTAAACACCCGTTGCGCAGAAGCCGGTTGCTCATCGCGCAAATACGTAAAGCCGATGTTCGACCAGGAGTTCCTGTAGAAACGAAGCTGGTCCTTTTGCTCCGGTTTTCGCACCTGAGCGATCTGTTCTTCGGCCTTTGCAAACTCGCCGTCGTAAAGATACATCGCCATGAAGAGGAGTCCGGCCATTGAGGGATTCACTTTCGCGTAGTCAGCCGCGACCTCGGCGGCTTTCTCATCGCTACCGCCTACAATTCCCGGCGCCTGCAAATAAAACTGTATGAGATCATGACGAGCACTAAAGTTTGAAGGGTCGAGCTCCACTGCTTTCAGAAATGACTCCTTGATATCGCCGACGTACCCCATCGCGCTGAAGATTCCCGCTTCTTTCGCTTTCAATCCGTACGCGCGTCCCAACCACATGTGATACTCTGAACTGTTCGGCTTCAGCTTTACGCACGTTGTGAAATGCTCAATCGCCTCATCGTATCGTTCAACATCGCGCGTCGAAAGCGGAATGATGCCGAGATAATAATGCGCCGAGTCGTCGTTAGGGTTTTTCTGAAGAAGGGATCGCAGTTCAGGTTCAGCATCCTTATGCTTGCCGGCTTCGATCAAACTGTCAATACGGGCATACGTTTGCGCAAGCGATGGCTGAACAGCCATCAGACAAAGGACAACAAGGGGAATAAAACCGGAGATCAGCGTTTTCATCAAGATTGACCACGTTATTATACGTGAATAGAGAATAGAGTTGCGCCCGAAAGGGAGTTAAAGATATGAAGAAAGAAGGTTGGGGGAAAGATCGAACCTCTTCTAACGATGGAGGGGAGGTTATTTCTTATGAGGATTCAATTCCCCTCCCTTCTCAATGGAGGGGAGATTCGCCTTAACTCGGACGGGGAGAGTTCCTGTCGGGCGAGGTGGCCGGTTTTCCGAAAATGACGGCAAGCGGGGTAGCGAGTGATTCGTGCCTACACGCCGAAGTGCGGCGTTCCGGCACGCAGATAGGCTTGTAGCTCGAACTTCAGTTCGAGGCCCCGAATTAGCGAGCTGTCCAAGGACTCCTTTGGAGAAGCTCGCTCTACAAAATCATAGCCCTGCCGAAGTCGACGGATGGGAGCGTGGGCGAAATGTACTGAGCTTTGCGATTTCGGTGTTTTTCAAACGCCTCAAAAAGGGTTGCCAGAATCGCCCAAAAAACGAGCAAGGGTTTCCCAAGCCTGCGGGTTTCCCTGCCCGACATACTTTGACACATCTGGGGCAGGCGGGGACTTCGGCCAGTTCTCTTTAGCTCTTTCTCTTTCGCAAGAGAAAGAACACCCATCCCTTGACCCTTCCGCCCCGAATCGGTATCATTTTCTGCAACTCTTTCCAATGTTTTCCCCATCACCGGAGGTACCATGAAAGCCGCAGTCCTGATCCTTTCACTTCTTCTTACAATCCCGATTCATGCCGCTGTTGTAACCAAACCTGTTGAATACAAGTCCGATGGCATGGTGCTCAAGGGTTACCTTGCCTACAATGATTCCATCAAGGAGAAGCGACCCGGCGTGCTCGTGGTTCATGAGTGGTGGGGATTGAATGATTATGCGCGCAAACGCGCAGAGATGCTCGCCGAGCTTGGCTATGTCGCGCTGGCGATCGATATGTACGGCGAAGGAAAAAACGCCGACCATCCTTCGGACGCGAGCAAGTTCTCACAGGAGGCGATGAGTAATCTTCCCGCGATGATGGCGCGGTTTATGGCCGGATTGGCTCTGTTGAAAGACGACAGCCATGTTGATGTGGGCAACGTCGCTGCGATTGGGTATTGCTTTGGCGGCGCAGTGGTGTTGGGCATGGCGCGCGCAGGCACAAATCTGAAGGGCGTCGTAAGTTTTCACGGAAGTCTGAAAGCCCGCATACCCGCCGAGGAAGGAAAAGTGAAGGCAAAGATTCTCGTTTGTCACGGCGCGGAAGATCAGTTTATCTCGGACGAAGATGTTGACGGCTTCAAAGAAGAAATGGATAACGCGGATGTGGACATGAAGTTCGTTTCGTACAAAGGCGCAATGCACGGCTTTACCAATCCCGCCGCAACAGAGATGGGAAAGAAGTTCGATATCCCAATTGCGTACAGCGAA
>CAZJYO010000060.1:0-11688 GCA_964550275.1 uncultured Chitinophagales bacterium | reverse complement strand
ACCAAAGAGGCAGAACGTCGGGATGATCGATAAAATCAGCGGTTTTGAATGACAGCCACAGCGACAACATGCGAGTGTGAATGGGAGATGCTGAGGAGAATCCTCATATTAGAGAGTTTTTTCCCGAGATCGCCATGCAAAACCACCTCGGGCTTCCCCTGCGGGTTGTTTTGTACCTCGACATCCTTCCATCGAAAAGCGCCCGCCCATCCGGTAGCGAGGGCTTTCCCGACCGCCTCCTTTGATGCAAACCGCGCCGTGAAATGCTGGACGGCATTTTGCTTCGCGTTGCAGTAAGCAATCTCGCCCGGCGTAAAGACATGATGAAGAAACGAATCCCCGTAGGCGTCCATCGTTTCCCGAATGCGCGCGATCTCGATAATATCGATGCCGATTCCTTCAACCACGGCTTCGCGCATTCTCCGTTGTAATCACCTGGAGCAGTTCGGAGATGTCGGCGATCTCGTGATCTGCATTTGTTTCGACAGTACCGAATGTATCCCCGTAGCGCGCAAACACCGTCGTAATGCCGACCTGTGCCGCACCGACCATGTCGCGCTCTGCCCAATCACCGACCATCAACGCTTCGTCTGCCGCTACCCCGAGACCTTTGAGTGCAAGTGTAAAGGGCACCGGGCTTGGTTTTCGCTCGCGTGAATCATCAAACGTGACAACGCAGTCAAAGACATGATGAAAATTCAGATAACACAGACGAAGCCATGCTTCACGTCCCGGTGCATCAGAGACGACCGCAAGCTTGATACCGCGTTTAATCAGTTCCACCAGCGTCATGTTTACGTGGGGGTAGGGAACAAGCGCCGCCTCGCGCGCCTTCCGGTAAGCAATGATGCCGGCAGAGAGAATCTTATAGTCAACCTTTTGAAAGACATCGTAGATGAGTTGATCGAAAACATTTTGGAACTCAATGCCGCGCTCCTTGTAGATGGTGTCAATGCGGGCACGGGCATCTTCCGGAGAAAGCTTCAATCCTGCGTCAATCATGGAACTGATTGCCGCGCTGATGGCCTGCCGTTTCATGCTCATGAAATCGACAAGGGTGTTATCAAGATCAAAAATGACTGCGCGAATCATGGCGTTAACGGCTCGCGCGCGCCATACGTGCTACCTCATCCTCGATGTATTCGCGCAAGACAGGCTTGATGAACACGCTCTCGAGTCCGATTTCATGCAAAGCGGTTGCCAGCACGGCTGCTTTCCGCGGAGGCAGCATCCGCTTGTTAATAAGAAGGACGCGCTCCTCCTTGAGAATGCAGTATCCACCCTCGAAATCTCCCTTTTCATATCGCACCCGCACTCCGAGTTGTTGGGCAAGGTCCTGGAGGTCGGCGATGATCTGCTCATGCTTCATAGAGTTTGCTGTTTCTTCAGTGGTTGAAAGATGGCAAGGACAATGATGGTATAGTAACACAAGATCGCAATGAACGGAACGCCGGCAAGCGCTCCCATGCGTTCAAGAAACAGTGTTCTGAAAACATCGTTCCCGGCAGTGGTGAAGAACTCCTGCTTGATCGTCCTGTAATCAATGCTCATAGTGAACAACTCCACCGGCATGAACAAAAAGAAGAGTACGGCGCTCATCAACAGCCAGCCGTTGGTCTTGATGCGAAAGGGAGAGAAGCACAAAAACCCGACAGCGCCGGCCACTGTAACGAGATAGCCGATGATTCCTGCAACCGCCAACCGTGATAGCATGCGGAAAATTTCACGTTCCGCCTCGGGAGCCAGTGTATCTGAGAACTCGAGCGTTCCCGGCGTCAGCAGGGTATTGCCAATGAACGCCCTGCAATGAATGGCTCCCAGCCAGACAAATGAACCGATCAGAAGAATCAACAGTGCAATGCGCCAGGATTGAATGGTGTGAGCGACAGGCATAAAAAAATGTACTTCTTTTTGCAGGTCTTTTCAAGAATGGACTGTCAAGGTGCGATGGCATTCCCGCGTTCTTCATCGAGCCGCCAGTTTTTGTATCGCATCAAGTCATCACACAAGGAGAGCAGATGATCGAACGCGGATGGTGTTACCGCAAGGAATGTGGCTGTAAAATTCTCTCGAATATCGTCAGGCGCACCTTCAACCAGAGAACCCAGCAGTTCCCGCAGGCGCCGGGTGTTCGCTCCGAACTCCCGTTCCAGTTGTTCATATCCCGTCCCTGCGGATCCAATGCGACGCATAATTCCCATGGTGCGGACAAGAAACTTCGCAATGAAACTTGCTTCATCCAGAGTTTTCAGCCGTTCCGGAGTCGGCGCGCGCTCCAAGAGCATGGCGATTTCCTGCGGGCGTGCAAGAGGTCGGCCGGCTGATGCTTCAAGATGCGCGATGATGCGGGCGGTCTTTTTGTCTTCGGTCATGTTTCGATAGTTCCCAAATATATGGTATTGTGAATGGGGGAGATATTCAAACGATCCGCGTTGACTCTCTTTCTGCAAACAGGTAATTTCATCACATGGCAACCGTGCGCGTTTCATGATTGCGATGTTCCGGCGACTGTCCCTCTCCCGGAAGATTCTGTTCGGGATTGTTCCGCTCTTTCTGGTGTTCATCAGTATTAGTGTTATTCTCCATAATTATTTTCAAGAGCGCGAGATGATGGACCAGGCCCGGGTTTCAGCGGAGACGTACGCGAACATCATCAAGGAATCGCTTGTGACAATGATGGTGAACGATTCCAAGGTTGATGAGAGTTTTCTTCGGCGCGTCAATGAGATCGGAGAATTTGACACGGTGCATATTCTTGCCAACGAATTGAAGATCCGTCCGGAATTTCTCACCTCGGAGAATATTCACCGGCTGACAACAAGATACAAGACCATTGTTCCCCACGACACCGTCGAGGTGGGAGTGCTCAAAACCGGCATGCCGCGCTTTCAACGGTACGACACAAGATTTCGCGCCATCATTCCTTTTAATACATCGAAAGTGTGCCAGGAGTGTCACGCTGTTCCTATCGGGTACACTCTCGGTGCGGCGGATTTGTGGATTTCGTTTGAACAGGTTTCCGCGGCGGCTCAGGCAACATGGCGCAGATCCCTGTTAATCTTTCTGGCATTTGCCGGGCTTGCCATTACCATTGCCACGGTGATTTTCTCGCGATACGTCTCAAAACCCATCGACCGGCTTGTCCAGGCAACCCGTGCGATCAGTGCCGGAAACCTTGATGACCCCGTGCCGGACGCAGTGTTAACGAAATCGAACGATGAACTGCAGTTCCTCGCCCTCCGATTTGACGAAATGCGCGGGGCTCTGCGCGAGAAAATTTCCCAGTTGGATAATGTAAACCGGAATCTCTCGATACGGAACAAGGAAGTGGAGGAAGCTCTGCGTCAGGTAAAACTCGCGCAACAGGAGCTTGTCCGTACGGAACGTCTTGCGGCAACCGGAAGAATGACGGCACAGCTTTCCCATGAGATCAACAACCCGATTCACAACATCCAGAGTTTGCTGGAAACAACGCTGCGGAAACTGTCTCCGGCCTCAAAGGAATCGGAACTTGTCGGTGTCGCGCTTGAAGAGGTAATGCGCATGGCGAAGCTGACGCGTCAGATGCTTGATGTGTATCGCGACTCAATGGTGGAAATGGAATACGCACAAGTCAATCTTCGCGACACCGTGGAAGACACGATAAAAACAACAGAAGAGTCCTTGGCGAAACACGGTATTCGTGTCTCGATGTCTTTTCCTCGGAATCTGCCGCCCGTGCGTGGAGCGAAGGACCGCCTGAAGCAGGTGTTCCTAAACCTGATCCTGAATGCCCGCGATGCGATGGATGGCCGCGGAGGAACCATCGCGATTACCGGAACAGTGCATCACGATGAAATTCTGGTGGACGTCAAAGATACGGGGACCGGCATTGCACCGGAGCACATTGATCGCATCTTTGACGCATTCTTTACCACGAAGAAAGACGTCAGCGGCGTGGGCCTGGGTCTTGCCGTTACGTACGGAATTGTACAACAACATGCAGGAAGCATTGCCGTGCAAAGTAAAATAGGTGAAGGAACAATATTTACTCTCCGCTTTCCGGTGAACCATGACCACTAGGGGACATTTGCCGCAAGGGCAACGCGAACGCATCCTCATCGTGGACGATGACAGAGCGTTTCGGATTGCAACACAGACGCTTCTGGTTGACGAGGGCTACGACGTTGCAGTTGCAACACAGGGACAGGAAGCCCTTGATCAGCTGGACGCGAACCGCTTTGACCTTCTTCTTTCCGACATGGTGATGGGAGCAATGAGCGGCATCGATCTTCTGCAGAAAGTACGCGCAGTATCCGCCGACATTCCCGTTCTGATGGTCACCGGGTTCGGATCGATCCACACGGCAGTGGAAGCGATGCGGCTTGGCGCCACGGATTACCTGACGAAACCGTTGAACAACCAGGAACTGCTGATAAAAATTGCGCGTGTGCTGGAGGGTTCGCGCAAAGACCGTGAACTCCGGACATTGCGCGAAGAGTTGCAGCATACGTACAGCTATGCGAACATGATCAGCCGAAGCGTGAAAATGAAGGACGTCATCACGCAGGTCAAACAGGTGGCGGATACGGACGTGACGATTCTTGTGCAAGGGGAAAGCGGCACCGGAAAGGAATTGGTGGCGCGCGCCTTGCATTTCAACAGCAAACGGCACCAGGGACCTTTTGTCGCGGTAAATTGCTCGGCGATTCCGGAAAACCTTCTGGAGAGCGAGCTCTTCGGATACGAGAAAGGCGCATTTACGGGAGCCACGCGCCAGCGCCAGGGGAGATTCGAGGAAGCAAATGGCGGCACACTGTTTCTCGATGAGATCGGGGACGTTGTTCCCGCGGTTCAGACAAAGTTGTTGCGCGTCCTCCAGGAAAAAACATTTGATCGCGTCGGTGGAAATACGCCGCTTCGCACGGACGCACGTGTTGTTGTGGCCACCAACCGCAACCTCGAAATGATGGCGCGGGACGGGGCGTTTCGCGAGGACTTATTTTACCGGCTCAATGTTTTCCCTATCACTCTGCCCCCGCTACGCGACCGGCTCGAGGATATCCCGTTGCTCGCAGAGCACATGATTCAACGCCATGCGGATTTGGCGGGAGGGCAGGTCAAGCACATCGCGCCGGGGGTTATCACCGATATGGTGAATTACTCCTGGCGTGGGAATGTCCGCGAGTTGGAGAATCTCATCAAGCGCGCGATCATCAAGGCAAAAGGCGATACTATTCTTTCGATTGAACTGCCGAATGCATCTTCTGATTCCAGGGATACAACCCCGGCGGCACTAACCTCGTCCACCCCGGAAATTCCGTTCAAGGATTACCTTACGGCCATCATCAGGGATGCAGAGGAAAAATATCTCGTCCGCATGCTGCGCACACATAAAGGCAACATCAACCTCGTTGCCCGGTTGATGGACATCGACCGAAAGACCGTCTACCGCAAAATGGCCGAATACTCCATCGATCCCGCCGCGTTCAGAGAATAATCGGTTTCGTGTGTGGCGTGCAATCCACACCCCCTAAGCTCACGCTGTGGCACGAGAGCCACACGAAGCCGAATTAATCCAGTCTTTTTAGCCGTCTTTGGTGGCACGTTCCTTGCCCTTACAAACACCACCCATCAATGTCGGAGCGTTCACCATGAAAATACTGTCAATTTCTATTCTCCTCCTCTGCCCGGGATTTGTCGTTGCTCAAACATGGATTCCGCAGACAAGCGGGACCTCGAACTTGCTTCACGGAGTTTGGTTTACCACGACACTCAACGGGTGGGCTGTTGGTGATGGCGGGACATCGCTTGTGACAACCAACGGAGGACTGACGTGGGCCGCAGTTGGAATAACTTCTGGAGATTTGTCCGATGTTGCCTTCCTGAACGCATCCACCGGGGTAATAGTCGGAGATGACGGGTTGATCCTTAGGACGATCACCGGAGGAGTTTCATGGTCCGTTGCGACATCAGGCACAGCCAGCAATCTTCGGTCGGTGTCATTTGGTGAGGGGGGCAAGGCGTACATTGGAGGGCGCGAGGGCACGATCCTGCTGTCCACGGATTCAGGAAGCTCATGGTCCATAGCGGAGACGAGCGCGGTTCGCTACCGCGGATCATCGGCACGCGGCACCAACCATGCATGGATCGTCGGTGAAGGCGGCGCTATCCGCGCGACAACCAATGGAGGCGTATCCTGGTTCTCACAATCCGCCGGCACATCCAGCGATCTGCACTGCGTGTTTTTTGTTAACGACACGGACGGTTGGATTGGAGGCCAAAACAGCACACTGTTATACACCAGCAATGGCGGCACCCAGTGGAGTTCGCGCAACAGCGGCATCATCACGAGTGTTGATGCCGTCCACTTCCTGAATGCCGATGTGGGAACCGCTGTCGGCGACGGCGGGAACATCTATCGCACGACAAACGGCGGTGTATCATGGACGCAAGAGCCCAGCGGAACGAGCAATGAACTGAATGACGTCTTCTTCCTTGACGAGGCACACGCGTGGACGGTTGGCGGCGGTGGAATTATCCTGTTCAGGAATCCGCCAACAAGCGTTGATGACACGAAACACCTGTTCCCCAAGAGGCATGTCCTCGAACAGAATTATCCGAATCCCTTCAATCCCTCAACAACCATTCAGTACGCCATCGCTCGCGAGGGAGTTGTCTCCCTGTCCATCTTCAGTATTATCGGTCAGCTAGTTCTTGTCCCGCTTCGGGAACGGCAGTTGCCGGGCCATCATAGCATCCAGATCGATGCTTCTGCTTTACCAAGCGGGGTGTACGTGTACCGGCTTGATATAGACGGCAAAGTGGTTGCATCGCGCAGAATGATTCTGGCCCGATAAGCAGTCCAACAGCAATCGAATTCACAATCCAACCAATCAAGAGTCGTGCGAGGTCCCACATGAACCGGTTTCAGTTTTTCTTTCTGTTCCTCCTCATCTCGATGACGTCCGCACTCGGAGGTGAACTTCAAGTCATTATCACTTCATCACCGCCGGTGACCGCCGTTGTCGGTGAGGCATACTCATACGATGTTAATGCAGTTGCAAGTGATTCGGCCGCAACGGTCGAATATCTGATCCGGGACCATCCTGCGGGCATGGAAATAGACGCGGCGACGGGACTGATCCAGTGGACTCCTTCGACGGCTGGCGTCAGTCGCATTCGAATCAAGGTGAGGGCAGAAGTTGGTGATGGTGATGAAGCAGAGGCGGAGCAGGAGTTCCATCTTCAGGTTTCAAGCAACGCGGCGGGTTCACTTCATGGCGTTGTTCGAGACACGAACGGTTTCGGGCTACGAAGAATCGAGATTAAAGTCTTTTCCCTGTCGGGCGACCTTGAGTTGCACCATCGAACCCGAACAGACTCCACCGGCGCGTATGAGATTGCCGGAGTTGAAACGGGGACCTATTTCCTCAAGGCGGATCCGGACGACAGCGGACCGGGATCAAGTCTGGACGATCAATGGTTTGATGGAGTTCACCGTTTTGAAGACGCAACGCCGATTGTGATTGGTGAAAGCACTTCGTTCGAGGCGAATTTTGTGCTGGCGGGTGATGAGGATGATGACGAAGACCATCTTCGATTTGACGTTTTTGGGACGGCCAAGGATACCAGTGGCAATCCGCTAACGGGAGTATTGATCTCAGCGCGAAGGAGTCGCAGGCACGACGACCACAACTCTGGCCCCGCTCACGATGGGACCGAGAAAGAAATCCGCCGGGGAAACGACGACATCATTTCGGTGAGGACAGACAGCCTTGGAGTCTATCACTTGAGACTCCGTTCGCGCATCTTCATAATCAGCGCGTCGTATCCCGGTTTTCATCCACAATTCTGGAATCATGTCGAGACCAAAGAAGCCGCGACACCTTTGCGCCCTGTGAGCGACACCTCAGGCATTGACTTTGATCTGATTCCAACTACAATGACGACGCGTGGTCAGAGTGACCCTGCGACCTTCAGTGTAGTGCAAAATTACCCCAATCCATTCAATCCCTCCACCACGGTCCGGGTTGTCACAGAGGTGCCCGGCCTGCTCCGAGTTTCGATCTTCAACATTCTCGGGCAGCAAATTGCCACTCTGGTGGATGGAGTTGTTGGTCGCGGTGCCCATAGCGCCGTTTGGGACGCCGGTGCATCGGCCAGTGGGGTGTACTACTATCGCGTTGAATTCAACGGCGAGTACCGGATGGGTCGAATGTCCCTGATGCGGTAAGAGAATTGTGGTTTTTACGGCAATTGCTCGAACGCCGGTCCTGCTGACTTCATTTGAAGCTTGGCATGAGGAGGTACCGGCGTCCTGCTTTATTTTTGATGACCCAATTTGAGGTCAAGAACGCTCAATGGATGATTGCAGCATGCTTGACTTTTCACAGGAGGAACGGTAGTTTGATGACAGTACATCCTCGGAAAACCCAGCCAACAGGTCTTGCGATTCCCCCTTCGCACAATGGCTTCCGGTTAGCGTCAACTTCCGTCGTCAAATCCGTTTTTTCCCGGCAACCAGAACGAGGTGAAAAGTGTCCCGTCATCCGGTGTTCCGATCCCTTCCCGTCATCATTGCGGCCATCATGGCGGCAATCCCGAATCCATCCAACGCGGCGTGTACGCCTCCTGCAAAACGAACCCCGCTCATGATCACGGACGCAGGGTCAGGAAATGGTACAATCCATTTCGGGCATCATCCGCTGGCTGCACACGGCAGAGATACATCGATGTGTGAAAATGAACTGCCTCCGTTTCCCCCGGCAGGAATTTTTGATATTCGCTTCGTTAATCCACCGGGGTACGAAGGTCAGCAACCACCCGCGGGATTCGGTCAGGGTTTCTACCATGACTACCGGCAGCAAATCAGTCCGACACAAATTGATACTCATCGCGTGAGGTTTCAACCATCCGCAGGCGGCTATCCCATGACGGTATCATGGACGATTCCTTCGCTCCGCGCGATCTGTGATAGCGCATGGCTTGTTGATGAGTTTGGAGGATCAACGGTGAATGTGCGCATGCACCTTGCCTCCTCCGTGAACGTCACCAACCCAGCGCTCACATCGCTCCTGTTGATAAAGTTCGGCACGGTCGAAATCCCGTCAATTCCGATTCTTCAGTCTCCCGCGGATGGTGCAGTGCAGCAACCGGTGGCGTTGATGCTCGGCTGGACTGCGGTGAACCAGGCGGTACAGTATCGCGTGCAGGTTTCATCAGATTCATTGTTCACGTCTCTTGTTCTGGATGATACTGCTGTTACCGGCAATGCGCGTCAGGTTGAACTGCCCGTTGCAGGAATACAGTATTATTGGCGCGTTGCGGCTGTAAACTTTGCAGGCACAAGCGGATGGTCCACGCGGTGGTCATTCTCCGTGATATCCGCGCCCGGTACGGTAATTCTTCTTTCTCCTCCTGATGGACAAACGGGGCTCGGGAATCAAGCGGGCCTGCAATGGATGGGCCTTGCAAATGCCTCATTATATCATGCAGTTGTGTCCACCGACTCTCTCTTTGGAAGTGTTGTGGATTCCGGCACGGTTGCGGACACAGCGTTTGTTGCGTCCGGACTCAACGCGAACATAACATACTTTTGGCGCGTGAGAGGCCGTAATGGCGGAGGAACGGGCCCATGGTCTGAAACCTGGAGTTTTTCAACGCTCGGACCCGTGATCCATGAATACGCGTTCCAAACCGGATGGAACATGATGTCCTTGCCGGTAACGGTTGCGAGCAGCAGCACCAGCGCTCTTTTTCCTACCGCCTCTTCTTCTGCATTCGCGTTTGGGGCAACGGGATACAATCCTGTGGACTCCATCAACAACGGCGCGGGATACTGGCTGAAATTCCCCTCCGATCAGAATCCGAATGTTACCGGAATGCCCCGGGCACTCGATACCATTGATGTCGTAGAAGGATGGAACTTGATCGGATCTGTTACGGACTCGGTGGAAACCGAGTCGATTGTCGAGTTGCCGGACGGGATCATTCAATCGCTCTACTTTGGATACAGCGGGGGGTACTCCTCTGTGACATCGCTTGATCCGGGCAAAGCGTATTGGGTAAAAGCAAACACCAACGGAAAGCTTGTTCTTGTTCCTTCGCTGACAACTGCTCGCACGGCAGCCCAACACTTAAAAAGTCCGGACAAGAAGTAACAACGCATATTGCATGGCAGAATGGTGCTGACTATATTCAACGTGAAGACGCACAGAATATTTTTCCAATCCCCCATTTCAAGGAGCTTCAGGATGAAGGCCTTTCTCCTCGCGGTTATCTTCACGATGATGGCATGCATGGATGCGGCGAACGCGCTTCCGCGATTTTCGAGTCGGACAGGAGCAAAATGTCAATCATGCCACGTAAACCCCTCGGGCGGAGGCATGCGCCAGACGTATGGCGTACAATACGGGCGGGACGAACTGCCCGTACCGACATGGATGGAAGAGTATAGTATTGATGATTTCTCCACACAGATAACAGAAATGCTGAGCGTCGGCGCTGATTTCAGGACATTGTTTTTTTATCAGCAGTTGCCGGACACCGGATCGAATACGGTAAGTTCGCAGAATGCGTTTTGGGAAATGCAGGGCGACATATACCTGAATTTCAAACTCGCAAAAAAAGTCAACATCTACCTTGACAAGGGGCTGTATGGCGGATTCGAGATCTTCGGCACGGCGGCGATACTGCCTGCAAACGGATTTGTCAAGATCGGAAAGTTTGTTCCGAACTACGGCATGAAAATGGATGACCACACCATCTTTGCGCGCCAGGCCACCGGATTCAGTTCCGAGCGCGGAAGGGCGGAGCTCACCGGCGGTGAAGTTGCCATTTCTCCGGGAGCTGTGACGGTGACGGGAGGTATCTACAATGCAACGGACGGGTTTGGCGCGGGAACCGGAAGCAAGAAAGCGCTTCTTGGGAGGGCCGAAGGAATCTTCAAGGCCGCGGATGAAATCTACGTTGGTATCGGAGGAAACGTGTTTAATACCAAGGATGCCGGCAATGTTCAAACCACACTGTACGGAGGGTTCGGGTCGTTCAGTTACCAGAATCTCACACTGCTTGGCGAGGTTGATGTTATCGATGTTGATAATGCGGGTACCAAGCAGAAGGGCTTTGTTTCCTACCTTGAAGCCAACTATGTCGTGATACCCGGACTTGACCTTAAATTCGCGTATGATTTTTATGACAAGGATGTAGACGTCCAATCTGGTGCGGTGTCGCGCTATAGCTTCGGGTTTGAGTTCTTCCCGATCGCGGGAGTTGAAGTTCGGCCGATGTACAGAATCATGAAGGAGGATCCAACCGAAGTGTCCAACGATGAACTACATTTTCTGATCCATTTCTATCTGTAAGGATGGAACGAATGAAATCCACGATGAATATTTTCGCGCCAGCCCTGATCACAGCACTCTGTTTTGTTGCGATCACATGCAAAGATATGGGAGAGGAAATCGGGTACAGTGATGCGCCGCTTTCTTCCAGCCAGACCTCTGTTCAATTAAGTCCTGGAACCTCCGCAACTATCCAGATCAGTGGGGGAGAATTGCCGTATGGTATTCTCGAAGCCCCGGACGGTTCGCTTGCGACGGCGAACTTTGTTAATCCCGGCGTCAGTCCGGCCCAGCTTATTATCTCTGTTCCTGCGAGTGTAACGCTTGGCGGCACCACCCATGTTACCATCGGACATAATCATGA
>CAZJYO010000059.1:0-11688 GCA_964550275.1 uncultured Chitinophagales bacterium | reverse complement strand
CCCACTATCGAGGAGAAGGAAAGGGAAATGATGTTGATGACAACCAGGTCATGAGCAGTATCGAAGATACCGAGCTTCGAATAGAGATAAATCAACGCCGGGGCGACAAGAAAATGCGCCGCGTCAATCCAGAACACCTGTCGAACCTGAAACTTCGACTGGAGAAGAACAAGGGTGAAATTGCGGACGATGTTCGCGACGAGCATTGCAACCACATACACCATCAGGTAGTCGAGCGCGGGTGCGTTGAGCACGTGGGCAAGCAGGCCCTTGAGCATCATGGCCAAGAGAGATGCCGCCGCAATAAACAGAAGGTTGAGAACCCAGGCCGCGCCGACAACATCGCGCGGCTGCGCGGTCGTTTCCGCCGCGAATTTAAGCAGCGGATGGAGCGCAAATGCCGCGGCAAGGTTGGAAAGGATCAGGAAGATTTCCTGCAGAAGAACAAAACTGCCGAACTCCTGCTCGGGTAACACACGAATCACCAGCACCACATAGCTGATGCCGTAAATGACCGGCAACGCCTTGTCGGCTATTCCCCAGAGACCCTTACCGAGATGCTTACCGAACTCCAATATTCTTCCTCAACAATGAAAACATTAACGCGCAAGGTACCGTATCGCCGCACCCGCATTCACAACAATATTCATCCACGGAAACACCAGCCAGTGATACCATGAAGCATAGCGCGCAAAGAAACGGAAGTTGCTGACAAATTTGTTCCACAGTTTGTAGCGCGAAAGGTGTCCGCCGCTGCTGACGGAAACCTTGTGCCAGATGACCGACGCCGGTTCGTACATGATTCGCAACCCGGATCGCCGGATTCTCATGGACCAATCCGCATCCTCGCCGTACATAAAGAACGATTCGTCGAGCACGCCCACACTCTCAATTACGGCGCGCGTGGTCAGCGCACAACAACCGGTTGCATAGTCAGATTCCCTTGGTTCGTCAAACTGTCCGCCATCCATTTCACGAATGCCGATGTGCTTCATTGTGCCCGACCAGAATGAAATTGAAGCGCCGGCGAACCAAACGCGTTTCGGATCAGCTTCGTACAAGATCTTCGGTGTTGTCATGCCGATACCGGGTGAAGATTGCAACCGGCGTACCAACGGCTCCAGAAATCCCGGCGCCACAGTGGTATCATTGTTCAACAGGAGAACCATGTCCGCGCCATGGCGAAGCGCGTACCGGATTCCCGCGTTGTTGCCTCCGGCAAATCTCAGGTTTTCATCCATCCGCAGAAGAATCACTTCTGGAAAGCGTTCAGCAATTTCTTCCTGCGAACCATCCGATGAAGCATTGTCCACGACGAGAACGCTGCGGTTCGCGTAGCTGACGTGCTTCAACGACTCCAGGCATTCGAGCGTGACGCTCTTTCCGTTCCAGTTCACCAGAATGATGAACACGGTCGGCATGGACATTACCGGCTCCGCGTCAAAATATTGACAATGCGCGTGGCAGATGTACCATCCCCGAAGGGGTTCCTCTTTTTGGACATGTCCGCGTATGCATCAGGGTTTGAAAGCAATCGTTGAGCTTCGCGAAGAATTGTTGCCCTCTTCGTTCCAACGAGCCGCGCCGCGCCACAGTCGATCGCCTCGGGGCGCTCCGTTGTTTCGCGCAACACCAGAACGGGTTTTCCCAGTGTCGGTGCTTCCTCCTGCAGACCCCCGGAATCCGTCATGACAAAAAAACATTGGGACAAAGCGTACACCATTGCCGGGTAGTCCAACGGCTTAACGAGATGAATGCGCGGGATGTCGTTCAGCCGCGCCGACCTGACCGCCTTGAGAACATGCGGGTTCGGATGAACAGGGTAAAGGATCTCGATATCGGGATTGTTGCGAACGAGTTGCTTGCATGTCCGGAAAATGCCGGCCAACGGCGCGCCGAAGTTCTCCCTGCGATGGGCCGTCAACAACAGCACGCGCCTTTTGTGGAATTGCACGCGGCGCAGTCCGGGCGGATGCGGGATGACTGTTTGCGTGAGCATCAGTAACGCGTCAATCGCGGTGTTGCCGGTAACGTGAATGGAGTTCTTTGTGATTCCTTCGCGCAACAGGTTCTTCATTGCGTTCCGCGTCGGCGCAAAGTGGTAGTCTGCAAGGTGACTCGTCAGCCGCCTGTTGATTTCCTCCGGAAAAGGATTGCGCTTG
Source organism: uncultured Chitinophagales bacterium (assembly GCA_964550275.1). GTDB lineage: Bacteria > Bacteroidota > Ignavibacteria > UBA10030 > UBA6906 > CAZJYO01. The sequence goes on along the minus strand of CAZJYO010000059.1, from coordinate 9,526 downwards.
TCCAGCGTCCGTAATCCGGCCTCAACATGTCCGATGCGAATGCCAAGGTAGTATGCGGCAAGTGCTGCCGCAAAGGTCGTTGTTGTATCACCCTGTACAAGCACAACATCCGGGCGCACTTTCGTAAAGACCGTTTTGAGTTTTTCAAGCGCTTGTGTTGTGGTGTGAAACAGATCCTGATCCGGCTTCATAATATCCAGATCGTGGTGCGTCTTGATCCTGAACTGTCGGAGAATCTGGTCGAGCAGTCCGCGATGCTGGGCCGTGACGATAATCGAGTGCCGGATGGAGCGTCGTTGAAGCTCCCTGATGATCGGCGCCATCTTGATTGCTTCTGGTCTTGTACCGAACACTAACGAGACGTTCATCCGCGGTCAGCTCTTACCGAGGAGATAGACAACGCCGGTGCATAAAAGTTCACCGAGACCGGGAAGAGAAGCAACAGGCCCGGCGGCGAGTGACGGCAGACCAAAGCGCATATGGTTGGGGCTGATGAGATATGCCTTTTTCCCCACGATGCGCAGGTTATTGCGGAAAGCAATCTCTTCAAACCCCCGCATTCCCATCTTGAGCCGGCCGAGTTTGGTTACCTCTTCGATGATGTACGGGTCTTCTCCCTGAAGCCCCGGAATCACACGCGTCATCACCAGAGGAACGAGATGGGCAAAGGGGAGTTTTGCATACCATGCGCGAAGATGTTGCTGGTGTGCACCGTAGGCGGAAAAATACGGCGGAAACGTAATGAGCAGCCGGGCATCCGGTTTCATGTACAACTTCAGTTTCTGCATCATCTCATCTTTGTGGTCGAGGTGTTCGAACACATCATGCAGGACAACAAGATCATACGATCCCTCCGCCGGACGCCCTTCCCGGTAAATATCCGCTACCGAGAAAGGAATCGAGCGCGAACCTTTCAGCACATTTGCCTCGGCGATAAATCGCTCATTAAGATCATATCCCGTACAGCGTACTCCCCGGTCATACATTGCACAGGTTCCGCCGCCGCTGCCGCAACCGACATCCAGCAGACTGGTATCCTTGAATTGCACGCCCCAGGATTCAAGCAACGGCAGCATGTGTTTGTGCGTGACGTCGTACTGGTATTGCCAGTACCCCCGCGTATGCTCGGACGGCTGGGTCATCTTTCCTGCGATTCCTTTCGACGCGCCACAATCAGGACTTCGTCTCCAAGGCCGAACTTCCAAAGGAGTGCGAGCAACGGGGTCAACAGAAATGTTCCTGCCTCGGTTACCTTGTCGACAAGATAAAATAGATTCAGACGCCCGCCTATTCCCTCCGAGGATTGATATTCTCTCACGGCGCGCTGTACATTATGTTTGATGCGGTTGAACAATCCCAAGCGAAAAGCAGCTCCCTGAAGCATGAGCAAGAGAATGTTTTTGTTGGGGCCCCTGCCGGTCTCCATGTGAAGGACCTCAAAGCCGTTTTGTTCAAGCAGCAGCCGGAGTGTGGCGGGGGAATAAAGGATGATGTGGTCCGGCGGCGAGAGCCATCCCCAGCTTGTCCCTGTGGCCTTGGCGCTCAAGCTCTCAATGTTCGGCGTTGCGAGAGCGAGAATTCCGTCCTTCCGCAGCTTCGCGCCAACCTCACGAAGGAACTCACCGGGCTGCGGGACGTGCTCGATCACATGCCAGAGAGTTGCCGCGGCGTATGTGTTTCCCGGCGCATCGTGCAGAGACGGAAACACCGGGAGCCGGAATCGTGATTGTGTAAGGATGCGTGCTTCATTCAACGGCTCAACGCCCTGCACATTCCAGCCGTTCGATTTTGCGTTTTGCATAAAATGACCGTATGCGCTCCCCACATCGAGCAGCGATGAGGGAGTACAGAACCGCTCAAGGACGGCCAAGTTGTGAGACTTTCTACGGGCCGGATCGGCCAGCGGCTGGTTGAACGAAAACCGGTACTGGTTGTACGCTTCTTTGTAGTACCGGTCGATCTCCGCCTGCTCGGGCAAGGGATCGACGCGCACAAGTCCGCACGTTGAGCACCGGTAGAGATCAAATCCGTTTTTTGTGCAAAGGTGTGACCGCGCGGTCCCTTTGCAAATCATGCAGGGATTACTCACCGGCCAAGCTCCACGATAGCGTCGGCAAGTGTTTTCCAGGAATATTTCTTTTTCTCTTCACGTACATAGGAGGCAAATTCCCCGGCCTTATTTTCCGAATAGAAGTTCATAATAGATTGCGCAAGCGCAGGAGGATCGTTTGGCGGAACGACATATCCCGTCTTTCCATCAAGAACAACCTCCGCGAGTCCGCCGACATTCGTTGCGATGACAGGTTTATCAAAATTGTATGCAATCTGGGCAATGCCGCTCTGTGTTGCATCCTTGTAAGGAAGAATCACCACATCGGCCGCGGAAAAATACAAACCGACACGATCATTCGGAACGTAGTCGGCAACGACAGTGACACGATCTTCCAGGGTGAGCGCCCGAATCTTTTCTCTGTACTTTTGCTCGTCGTCATAGAATTCACCCACGACACACAAGTGCACACCGGAGTCCTTTTTCAGAAGAGCCAGAGCTTCCAACAACACATCCAGTCCTTTGTAAGCCCGAACATAACCAAAGAACAACATGACGCGCTGATGACGGATCGCAAGCTGCTCCTTCGCCTTTTCCTTTGCAACGGCCTCGCCGAAAATATTATACACCGGATGAGCAACGCGCTTGTACGTTGCCTGCGGCCAGAATGCATTGAGATCGCGCTCAACCGCCTGTGATTGAACAATAAATCCGTCCACCGGCTTAAAGGCATAGCGCGTAAACGCTGCATCACCCGGCCGTTTCTCGTGGGGAATCACATTATCGCAAATGAACACAACCTTTGTCCGTCCATTGCGTTTCGCCTGGCGGGCAATAGTTCCGAAACACGGCCCAAAGAAGGGAATCCAGTATTTGAAAATAATGAGGTCGGGTGCTCTCCTGCAAATCTCTTTTCCCACCTTCAGCCAATTTAATGGATTGATGGAATCCATGAGCTGCTCGCTGGGAACTTGCATAATCTCGCCGCCGGTTTCCTGTTGTGTTTTTCCTGGAAAAAGCAGGCCCGGATACTGTCGCGAAAAGGTAATGATCTGTGTTTCGTGCTTTTGGGAAAGCTCTTCATAGAGCAAGGCGTTGTAGTGGGAAATCCCTCCGCGCAGGGGGTACGCCGTTCCGCAAATGATGATCTTCATTGTTTCTGTGCCAGACAGAGAAGCGAGAGGCCGAACGGAAGCGTCACGGAGGAAACAAGCGGCTTCTCAAGCCGGAAGACGCCCCCGAGAATTCCGTTGACGGCAGGCGATGGGACTTCAAGGTCATCGGCGGTGTTGCTTCCCGTGATGCGTCCGATCACTCTGCGCATGACCGCAACCGGAAAGAGCAATGTGTTGAAATGCGTCAGGCGCTTTACGCGAAAGCCGGCGCGTTCAACAACGTCGCGCAACGTGGACCGCGTATAGCGGCGTTTGTGGTGCAAGACCTCATCGTGTTTACTCCACAGCCATTGATATGCAGGCACGGCAATGAGAATGTGTCCGCCCCGATTCAGCCGTTGATACGCTTCCTTCAGAAGTCCTTCATGGTCTTCCACATGTTCAACAACATCAAACATCGTGATAAGATCGAATGTGTGGTTCGCGGGAAAGGCGTCGAGACTTCCGACGTACAGGTTCGTGAGTCCGCGCTGACGGCAGAAGTCAATTGCTTGTTGGGAGAAATCCAGGCCGAAGGCGTGGTAGCGTTGGGAGAACTGCTCAAGCATCGCGCCGGTGCCGCACCCGACGTCAAGCACGCGGCTGGCGGGAGTCAGCGCCAGTCGTTGTGCAATGAAGTTGAGAAGAATGGCGTTGCGCGAGACGAACCACCAGTGTTCTTTCTCGACGCGGTACATTTGCGGATAGACATGTGATTCCATCTCCCCTTAGAATCCCACCTTCTCCTGGATGACAAACAGCGGTCGGTTCTTCACTTCTTCATAGATGCGGCTGATATATTCGCCGATAACGCCGAGGGTCAGGAGAATCATGCCGCCCATGAAGAGGATCGAAAGAATGGTGGATGTCCAGCCGAGAATCGCTTTGTCCGTGAAGATTTTCGCATACAGGACGTACAGTCCGCCGAGGAAGGAAAGCGTTGCGGCGGAAAGTCCGAGATAAATCGCAAGGCGCAGCGGCGCCTGTGAAAAAGAGAAAATCCCGTCGAGCCCGAGATGAATAAGACGGCGGAAACTCATCTGCGGCTTTCCGGCGAAGCGCGGGTCGCGGTCGTAGTACACGGCAATTTGCTTGAACCCGGCCCACGCGCGCATGCCGCTGATGTAACGGTTGCGTTCCGGCATGTTCAGCAAAACGTCAACAACGCGGCGGTCGATCAGCGAGAAGTTCCCGGCGTCCATCGGGATTTCAATCGTGGAAAGCGCGCGCAACACGCGGTAGAATGACGTGAACGCCAGCCGCTTCAGCGGATTCTCGCGCCGGCTCTTTTTCACCGTATAGACAACCTGATATCCTTCTTTCCACCGCGCAATCATTTCGGGAAGGAGTTCCGGCGGATCCTGAAGGTCGCCGTCCATCAGAAGAATCGCGTCGCCGGAAGCCATGTGCATACCGGCCGTGATCGCGACCTGGTGTCCGAAGTTTCTCGAGAGCTTCAACACCTTGAAGCGCTTGTCCTGCGCGTTGACTTCTTTCATGATTTCAAAAGAGCGGTCACGGCTTCCGTCATCCACGAGGATCACCTCAAAGGGTTCATCCAGTTGCGAGGCGACCTTGAGAAGCCGGCTGTGAAGTTCGCGGAGGATCAACTCCTCGTTGAAGATCGGTATAATAATCGAGTAGGTCATGACTGCGTTTTGTTTCGCCGGACCAACGGAACCGCAATGCCTGCAAGGCACACCAAGAGCGTCAGCGTCGAAATCATCGCGCCGGTGCGCACGGATTCCGGCTCAAACTTGAATGATACAACGTGGCTTCCCTTGTTCACCACAATTCCGCGCAGGTTGTAATTCGTTTTGTAGATATGCTGTTGAACGCCATCCACATATGCATTCCAACCCTTGTAATATATCTCACTGAGGACGAGAAAACCATCCTGTGAAGTCTCGACGGCGAGGTCAAGACCATTTTGGCGAAACGACGTGATCCCGGCCTTCCAATGCGTGTTTTCATTTGCCGGCTCAAAACTGCGCGGGGGCGTTTCCTCAATAACGGCAGTGGTCCGGTAGTCGAAGCCGTCCGAGTTGAGATATGCTTTGAGGGCGTCCTCGCCTTGGACGTGATGCAGGTTGTACACCATGAATGCGCGCGGCATGTGTGTTGTGCGCGATTGAAGCGACATGGACTGCTGATTCTGGTTTGTCACAGTTTTATACTTCACGTTCAGTAAGTCGTGTGAACGGTTGCCGTCCGTGAACGGCGCGTACACCCATTGCAGGGCAAGCGGAGTATATCCCTCCAGCAAAAAGATCCGGTCGATCATCCCCTGGTTTCTATCCATGATCATCCCGTGCTCATTTCGTGAGTTGACGCGGAAAAACTCCTGCTGCATCTCGGCTTTGATCGGATTTACCAGGGCGTCAGAGCGGTCGAAATACGTTGTCGGGTTGTTCAGTGAGGCGTTTTGCTTTATGCCGAACACCATCAGGTCGAAGAACAACACCGCCACCGCCGCCACGCCGATCCATCGTGTCCACGCCCCGCGCACGATGAGTCCGAACACGATTGCGGCGGAAATCAAGATGAAAAACATCGAGACGTTTGCTTCTTCGTGTACGCGCAACGCTATGGCCTGTGTATTGAGGAAGGGAAATGTGCCGGAGAACGCCCCGCCGGTGATCAATCCCCACAATATCGCCATGCCGGCGGCCATCCCCAGAAGAATATTCCGCCAGAACGTTGCCGGGCGCGTACGCTCCTCATACAGCAAATGATGTATCACGAATGCGGAAAGCAGTGAAAACCCCAGCGACATGAACACCATCATGCGCGCGGGCGCGCGAAAAGTCTCGAACACAGGAACGAAGTCGTAAAAGAACTTGTGCAGAAAAAAGCCGTCGCCAACAGAAAAGAGCACGGCGAACATCGAAGCACCCCACAGGAACGGGATGACGCGGTCTCTCTTCCAGAGCAACAAGGAGAGCAGGCCCAGGATGAGAGGCAACGCGCCGCGATACAAACAGTCTTCCCAGTAATACCAAAAAACGCCCGGTCCCCAATAATAACCCGTCCTTTGCGCAGGCGCCTCGCCGAAAAACTTCGGGAAGATCAGCGTTATCAAATGGCTCCACGACATCTGGCCTTCGGTGGATTTCTCATAGGTGATTGCCGCCCGCTGTGAAACGCCGGAGAGTTCCTGCGTTGGAAGAAGTTGCACCGCAGTCAGTCCGAGTGCGAGCGCAACGACCGCGCCGGCGATCAGCATCATTGTCAGCGCCGGACGGGAAAGAAGCTCCTTGCCTTTGAACGCGCCCAGAAGCTCAAAGAGAAAGTATGCGAGAAGGAAGAGCAGGAAGTACAGCGTCAATTGGGGGAAGCCGGCGAGAATTGAGTGGCCGAACACGATCGCAGTGAGGAAAGCCCGTCGCCAGCTTTTCTCCAGAAGCGCTCCCCGGAACAAAAGAAGAATCAGCGGCCACCAAGCAACCATTGTTACAATCTGTTGATGGATGGCATGGAGGATCATGAATCCGGAAAGCATGAAGGAAACCGCGGCAAACAGCGACGGCAGCGCGTTCAGCTTGTACGACCGTGCGAGGAAGAACATCGTCACGCCGGCAAGAACATAATGCAGGATGATGACAAGCTGCAGCCAGTAGTAGTTCAGCGCGCCGTTCTTGACGAACAGCGTCAACAGCAAGCAGGGGATGTAAAGAACCGTTGTCTGGATATCCGCGAAGAAAGGCATGCCGTTGAAGGTGTAGGGGTTCCAGAGAGGAAATTCGCCCGCGGCAAGCGACGTGGCCGCGAAGTTTCTGACCGGGTAGCTGTAAAAAAGAAAATCCTCCCACAGAAAGGCGTTGCCGAGGAGATGATCACGGAAGAAGAGAACAACGAGCCCGGCAATGATTGCGATACATTGCCATGTTTTCAGTTCGAGCGGTTGCGCGCTTGGTGTCTTACGACTTTTTGCCATCGAGGAGCCGCTTGCACGTTGCGAAAACCTTGTCGACGTAAACGTACTGCATGCAGTCATTGGGGCAAACAGGGGAGAAGTAGCAGGGGCAAGCGAACTCGGGTTCCAGGATTTCTCCGCGCCCGTACAACTCGAATTCGTTCCTGTTGAAGATATTGTTGAAGAGAACAATCTTCTTGTGGAGTCCGATGGTGATATGCATGGCCATCGTTACAGCAGTCACGACCAGTTCGCACTGATCAACAAGGTTGATGAACTGCTGAAGCGGGAAATGTCCGGGGTAGAGCGCGCCGCTTTTCTTGGCGATGCGGAGGTTCTTCGCGTGTTCCTGTTCACCGCCGAGAAGGAGAGGAACATAACCGGCTTTCTTGAGCTTCGTCGCGAGCGCAACCCAATTCTTTTCAGCCCAAAGCCGCGATGTCCACCTGCCGCCGCATCCGGTATTCAACCCGACGATCTTCTTTTTCTTGGGGAGTTTCCATGTATAGTTGCGGTCGGCGAACGAATCAAGGACGTACTGTTCACCGCCAAACCGCCATCCGCAGATCTCAAAAATTTCTTCGACGTAGCTCTTGGTGTTTTCCTTGTTGAGATCGTCAAAGACGCCCGTCATGAACTTATGCACCGCGTCATGATCGATGGGCGCCGGTTTTCCATTGACGAGCGTAAAGCCCTTCTTGATTGGAGCGGTCAATGTTGCCGCGAGACCGCACGCTTCGCGGTCCTTATCCAGGTTAATGATCATATCGAAGCTCGTGGCACGCAAGGCTGCGAGGGACTGCGCCGTGAACGGAAGAATAACATCAACACTGCGGGGAAGAATCTCGGGCGAAAGCGTAAGCCACCAGATTTGCGCATGAGGATGGAGCAGGTTCAACCGCTGAAGAAGCGGCGTTGTCCGGATGACGTCCCCCAGCGCGCCCAGCTTGATGATGAGAATGCGCTTGTCGAGCGGATCGTAGTGTGTGCATGCCGCTCCATGTTCATCAACGCAATGAACGCCAAATTGCTTGTGGGGTTTGCACGGCACGTCTCCCCGGAAGAAACGGCAGTCAACTTTCAATGCTTCGCGGGAATTCCAGGGTTTGCCGGACATGTGCGGTAAAGCTTAGCGGATATATTCCCGGATGGCGTACTCATCCCGGGTGCTGTTGGATTTGCTGATGAGTTCGCCGAGGAGTCCGATGGAGATGAATTGAATGCCGACAATGATCAGCAGAACGCCGCCGAGGAAGAGAGGACGGTTGCCGAGTGCGGTCAATCCGAGGAACCACTCCACGACCAGCCACCCGTCAATCAAGACGCCTGCGCCGGCGAAGAGTATTCCCCAGAATCCAAACAGATGCAACGGTCTGCGAAGGTAACGCGTGGTGAAGAGCGCTGTCAGCAGATCAAGGAACCCTTTCCAAAAACGACCGATGCCGAATTTCGTCTTGCCGTATTTGCGCGGCCTGTGCTGGACGATCATCTCGCCGATCTTGAAGCCCTCCCAATGCGCAAGGACGGGAACGTAGCGATGAAGTTCACCGTATATCTTCACGGTTTTTACCACTTCCTTGCGGTATGCTTTGAGTCCGCAGTTGAAGTCATGGATTTTGATCCCCGTGAGCACGGAGGTAACGAAGTTGAAAAACTTTGATGGAAGGGTCTTGGTGATCGGATCTTTGCGGACTTTCTTCCAGCCCGAGATGAGGTCGTATCCGTCGTTGATGCGCTTGACGAGACTCGGAATTTCCGCGGGATCGTCTTGAAGGTCGGCGTCCATCGTAATGACCACATTGCCTTGCGCGTGCTCGAAGCCGACAGAAAGCGCGGCTGATTTCCCGTAGTTGCGTCGGAAGCGAATGACCTTGATGTGATGATCATTGCGCCGCAGGTCGCGCAAAATTTGAAACGACTTGTCGGTACTGCCGTCATCCACGAAGAGCAGTTCATAGCGCGTACCCATTCTACTCAATGCGTAACGCAGCTGCTGGTGAAGTTCTTTCAGCGAACCTTCTTCATTATAAAGAGGGATGACAACGCTTAATTCAGTATTACCTCCGCCACCGTGGTGTTGCGGGCGGCTCTGTTGACCGCCATCCTGTCGGGGTCGCTGCTGTGGTCTTTGCTGGCGTTGTTGCTGTCCGCGTTGATCTCCCCGTGGGTGGCGCTGGCGATTGTCGCGGCCTTGTCGCTGATCCGGACGTTGCTCAGGTCGTTGTTGCGGCGGAACTTCGGGCGTACCGGTTGGTTCTGCCGGTGCGGACTGATTTTCGGGGGATTGCTGTTGGGATTCGGGCTTTTCGTCAGGCATCTCGGGTGGCTATCGAAAGAGGATAGCGTGGTGGATGTGAACAAACTGCACGTAAAAATTAACCAATTGGGGTCTGAAAAGCAATGGAA
>CAZJYO010000058.1:0-11786 GCA_964550275.1 uncultured Chitinophagales bacterium | reverse complement strand
AAAACAGTCGACAAATTATTGAGCCATTTTCCCCTGCACGGACGAGACGTCCGTGCCACTGCTGTGTGGGTTGAAAGCAGGAAACTTGTTTTAGTACGATATTCGGGAGGAATTCACCAATCGCTGACGCATGCCACGGCAAATCTGCTCCTGAAGTTTTGGAGCGAGACGGCCGAACAACAGTCGGCAAATTATTGAGTGGCACAGCCGTCCCGGCTGTGCGAAGCAACGAGATACATGGAAGATACATTCAGAACATACTACCGAAATCTACCACACTGGAGAGCTCGTGGTTATCCATACTTTGTAACCTGGCGGTTGCACAACGATCAGCCTGTTTTGTCCAGTGAAGAACGGACATTGGTAGTCAATGCTCTGAGGCATTTTGACGTTGAACGTTATGACCTTGAAGCATACGTGGTAATGGATGACCATGTGCATGTTATTGTTTTTCCCAATGATGATGTTTCGCTGGAAAAGCTGTTTCATTCGTGGAAGTCCTTTACCGCTCATGAGATGGTCAAGCTTCACCAGCGCAGTGCGCCTGTGTGGCAAGACGAGTCATTTGACAGACTACCGCGCAATGAGCAGGAGTATTACCAAAAGTGCGAGTACATTTTAAATAACCCGAAGGCGCGCTGGCCGGATATTGATCGGTACGAGTGGGTCTGGGTTAGGGGGATGTCAGAGAAATGAGCCCTCTTTACTTGCACAGACGGGGACGTCCGTGCCACTGCCTTGTACTCCGTGTTGTGTCACCAAAGAAAAAGATTCTGTGAAGCCAACCCTGCATAGCCATATTCTTCCCCACGAATCCGCAACCAAGCACGTCACTGGTGAAGCCATTTACATCGACGATATGCTCGTCAATGAACAGCTTCTCGTTGGACGGGTTGTGTATAGCAAGCTTGCGCATGCAAGAATTCTTTCCTTCGATCTGACTGAGGCAAAGAAGGTTCACGGCGTCCACGCGGTTCTGTGTTACAAGGATATTCCCGGACACAACCAGATGGGACCGGTGTTCAAAGATGAACTTTGCCTTGCCATTGATGAAGTGACGTTTGTTGGACAAGCCATCTTCCTTATTGCCGCGGAAACAGAAGATCAATGCCTGCAGGCAGAAAAACTTATCACAATCACGTTTGAACCTCTTGAGCCGATCCTTACCATCGAAGCCGCCATTCAGAAGAGAGCGTTGCTGGGCCCGCCTGCAAAGATCGAGCGCGGCAATGTGGCGCAGGAACTTGCCGCGTCAAAGCATGTCATCAAGGGCGAACTCCACACAGGCGCTCAGGAACACTGGTATCTCGAGTCGCAAGTATGCTTGTGTATTCCCGGCGAAGGAAATGAAATCAGCGTGTTTAGTTCAACACAGCACCCTTCCGAAACACAGACGTTGGTAGCGGAGGTGCTTGGCATTCCGAAGAACGACGTTGTCGTCGAAATCCGGCGCATGGGCGGAGCGTTTGGCGGCAAGGAAACCCAGGGCAATCACACCGCGTGCTGGACAGCGCTCTTGTGCAACGCCGTGAGGCGACCGGTGAAGATCCGCCTCTTCCGCGATGATGATATGATCATGACCGGCAAGCGGCATCGGTTTCTCTCTACGTATGAAGTTGGCTTTGATGACGAAGGCACGATCCAGGCAGCGCGGTTTGAGCTCAACAGCGATGGCGGCGCCACAATTGATCTCTCCTTTGCCATCATGCAAAGGGCCATGCTGCACATTGATAACGCGTACTTCCTTCCACACTGCCTGGTGACAGGAACCGTGTACAAAACAAACCTTCCGTCAAATACTGCATTCCGCGGGTTCGGCGGACCCCAAGGCATGGCGGTGATCGAAGACGTCGTCGACAGGATTGCCCGCTTCTTGAAAAAAGACGCCGTCGAAGTACGCAACCGCAATTTTTACGGACTGACAACCCGGAACACCACACACTATGGACAAACAGTCGAGAACAACAGAATCCATTTGATCCATGATCAGCTCATGGTTTCGTCTGAATACCGGAGACGCCGGAACGAGATCAACGCGTTTAACTCGGCGAACGAATTCCAGAAAAAAGGGCTGGCCATAACACCCGTGAAGTTTGGAATTTCTTTTACAACGAGCTTTCTGAATCAAGCCGGCGCGCTTGTTCACGTTTACACTGATGGCACAATTCTCGTGAACCACGGCGGCACGGAAATGGGACAGGGACTTCACACAAAAATCCGGGATATCGCGGCGGCGGAATTTGGCGTTTCTTCTGAACGCGTACGCGTTAACGCAACGAATACTTCCAAGGTACCAAACACATCCGCTACCGCGGCCTCTTCCGGAGCCGACTTGAACGGCATGGCCGTGAAAAACGCGATCGACATATTGAAGTCACGAATTGCAGAAGGTTTGGCGAGACACTGGTCGGCAAAAAGCACAACACCCTCGGTTGCCTCGACCATTGCCTTCGGCCGCGATGAGATTATCGATACAGCATCTCCTGAACGACGGATACCATTCCCTGAAGCCATGGCTCTGATGCAGTTGCAACAAGTGAGTCTGAGCGCGGCCGGTTTCTACAAGACACCGAACATCGGTTGGGATAAAGAAAAAGGATTTGGGAAACCTTTTCATTATTTTGCGTATGGTATGGCTGTGACCGAGGTGCTTGTTGATACGTTGACCGGGTATCACAACATTCTTCGTACCGATATTCTTCACGACGTCGGCGACTCGTTGAATGAACGCATTGATATCGGTCAGGTCGAGGGCGGCTACATCCAGGGCGTCGGCTGGTGCACCACGGAAGAGATCAAGTGGGATGACAAAGGAAACCTGATGACCCATTCGCCGGACACGTACAAGATTCCGGCTATTGGAGATGTTCCGGATGATTTCAGGACTCATTTGCTGAAAGGTGTTCCCAATCCGGAAACAATAAGGCGAAGCAAAGCGGTAGCAGAGCCGCCGTTTATGCTTGCACTTTCCGCGTGGCTGGCAATCAAGGATGCAATATCTGCCGTCGCCGATCACCGGTTTGAACCGGAGTTTTCGCTGCCGGCAACCAACGAGGTGATTCTTCTTTCCATTGAGGAGTTACGGAAACACTCCCGGGAGTCAGGTACACGCTTATGACGCGCTTTTCAAAAATCATCCTCTCTCTCCTCTGCCTGCAAGTTTTTGCGCTTCGAATCAATTCGCAGGACCCGGCGCAAAACTTGTTACTTCCTGTAAGTGCCACGATGGTAACTGCGTGGGATTTTCCGCTCAACCCCCTCACCGATTCCTCGCTGAACGCACGGCCCGATGCGGAACAAATCCGGCTGGGATTCAACATGTTTCTTCACACGCAACGCGAGGCACCGCTGTATTCTCCCAACGGACTCTCGTGCAACAACTGTCATCTGAATGCCGGACAAAAAGAAGGAGCGATGCCCCTCGTCGGGGTTGCCAATGTTTTTCCCGAGTACAACAAACGCTCCGGACGGACATTCACGCTCGAAGATCGGATCATCGGATGTTTCCAGCGAAGTCAGAACTCCACCGGCGGCATTGCGTGCGGCGAAAATCTCCCTGCAAAAGAATCAAAAGAAGTTTCCGTGCTTGCGGCATACATCCGTTGGATTTCATCTTTCACGGGTGACTCCCTTCCGTGGCGCGGCAAGAATGTTATTGCCAAGGAGAATCTCGTTCCGGTTGAAAAGCTTTCACCGGAAAAGGGAAAAGCTCTCTTCCTGGAAAAATGCGCTTCATGTCATGGCGAAGACGGGCAGGGTATTGCGATTGGAGATAAGAAGGCGGGACCATTGTGGGGAGGAAATTCGTGGAACGATGGTGCGGGTGCAGCGCGCGTCTATACGCTTGCCGGAGTGATCCGGTATGCGATGCCTTACCTTGAACCCGGGAGCTTGACGGATGAAGAATCCCTGCAGATAGCCAACTTCATCTGCACACAGCCACGGACAGTGTTTCCGTACAAGGAAGATGACTACACCAAAGAGCCGTTGCCTGTTGACGCAGTATATTACAGGCGGTAAGCTTCAAGAACCACCGCGGACGGAAGCCGATTCTTCCGCCCGCCCGATTCAAATGTTTCTCAACCTTCGCCAGCGTAGCAGTAGGTGCATCCGGCTTCCTGCGCGCGGTTGATCGCAAGAACTCCGGAAGGCACAATCTGAATACCGGGGAGAATTCCGCCAACCCAGTCTTTCTTCACTTCCGCGGCATCGAGTTTCATTTTGCCGGCAACAACTCCACTGTAGACCTTCAGTGCCATGTCACACACGCCAACCAGAACACCCGAGTCAAGCAGATCATTCAATGCCATGCCGGGAACCGGAAGATCGCCCTTCGGTTTCCAAAACGGATTTGCCGTCCACGGCGCTTTGGTCATCGGATCTTTTGCATGGAATACTTCAGCAAAATTGTACTTCGACCAGAGCGCGTCCACCATGGCGAGCGGAATCGCGTCATGACGGAGAACAACCACGGCGGTGAGCTGGTCATTCGGAACGCCGACTTGGTTGTTCGTCAACTGAAACACGCGCGCCCACGCAAACGGAAATCCACCGTTGGTGCTCGGCGCATCGAACACCTGTTTGTGCTTGCCCTTGATGCTCTTGATCCATGCATCAAACGCAGCGTCGGATGCATCGGACTGCATGTTGGTGTTTGCGGCAGCTTCGATTAAGCCCGTCATGCCAAGCGCGGCCGAAGCAGCAAGGCCGCCAAGAAACCCGCGGCGACGGATGGAATTTGTCAGGTCAACCATGATCTGACCCTCCTGGATTGTGATGGGGATGTTGGTAAGGAATACGAGGTGAATGAAAGTAACAAAGAGACGATTGGAAGTCAATCCTTCATTGTTGTATAAAGCGCTTCGCCAGCCTGCTGATTGGTCCTCGGAGAATCGTATAGGGGACCAATGCCAGCAAGGTCGCCGTAAACAGCATTTCGAGCGGGTAGATCGATTGGTGAACAATCAGCTGATAGACGGCGTCCAAACCGAGCGAGACTAAAAACGGCGTTCGTATGTCTTTCCAGCCATTGTGGAGAAACTCTCTTCGCTGACCGGCGTCGGTAAACACGGTCCAGAGGTAAGGTGGACGGCCGTGACGCGCATCCTTCAAACCGGCTCGAAATGCGATGATCGCCGCCATTATTGGTTGGAGAATGAGACGAAGATGCATCGGACCGGCCGTCCGCGCAATGAAGTTCTCCCAACCACGGGCTATGGCATCTATAATGGAATCCACGTTCACGCTCCTTGTCAAAACCCGGTAGTTCCCACTGGAACATGGTAACGAAAGAACTGCTTGGATGCCATCTCATCGAATGCCGGGACGCGGTGTAACGCTAGCGCATTACTCCGGCTTTTGGGCAACGAAGAGCCAGTTTTCCATTTCCAGCCATGTCTGCTTGAAGCGACCGGCGATGATGCGGTCCTTCATCAACGTGATTACCGCAGAAGGAGAGCTCAACAACGACAAGAAAGATTTCCGGCGCTTTCTTTCACTTGCACGGTTTGCCGTAATCAATTCCTTGTGCTTCAACACAAGTCCCGCCGATTGAAGAGCGGATAGCCAATCGTTGACGTCGCCGGGTTGGAGAGGAGCCGCAACGATGCCCAGCATGTTCACGCACGCTTCGTTTGCCTTCCTGCGATCTTCTTCTCCGGTCTGAACTCCCCACAGCCGCTCATTGCAGATCAGCATTCCACCGGGTTTCAGAATTCTCAAACAGTCTGTGAAAACCTTCCGCGGATCCAAAAGCACAATAACCGATTCGGCAAAAACCGCGGCGATCGAGTCATTCGCAACCGGAAGAGCTCCTCCGGATACATCACAATGCAAAAAGGTCGCGCGTTTTGCATGCGCGGCCGACACTCTCTTCCGCGCCCGCTCAAGCATTTCGGCTGAGCCGTCAACACCAACATAATTGCAGGAAGTTTTCTCAAGAATCAGCTCCGCTGTCTTTCCCAGCCCGCAACCGATTTCAAGAATAGTGTCCGAGGTTGTCATTGGCGGTAAGAGTTCAAGAAGCCGCAATGAAGCCGTTCGTCCGCCGGGATGAAGGAATTCGCGGTGAAGATGCGCCTGATCGTCAAAGTAAGCCATGGCAAGTCAAGGTCTCATATAATGAATTCCCATAAGGTATCACGCTTTCGCTTGTTGTCAAGTCTTTGATTGCTTCTGCGCCTTCTTTCCTCTAACTTTCTTTAACACTCCCCTGCACGGCATTCAATGGATTCGATTCAGAGTATTCTTCAATCATTGCAAAAGCATGAGCACGTCATGGTGGCGACCATCCTTGCAACCGACGGCTCGACCCCGGCGGCGAGTCTTTCCAAAATGGTTGTCACGGAGGATACCTGGCTGGGAACTGTGGGAGGCGGATGCATGGAAGCGGATGTTGTGAAGGCCGCACGCGTTTACGCAAAAACACAAAGCGCCGGAATCCTCACATTCACCCTCAATGAGGATGATATGATTCATGGCCTGATCTGCGGCGGTTCACTGCACGTCCTGATTGAACCCGTCTTCAGAAAAGACATTCCCTTCTACAAAGAGATTGCAGAGATCAGAAACAGCGGGAGTGACTGCGTCCTTGGAACCATGATTTCAAACGGGATCATCAAGGAAAAAATCCTGTTGAGGTCCGGCAATGACACGGACCAACCGTACCGCGGGTTGGAGGAGGCAGTTCATAGGGCTTTCCATCGAACGGAAACACAACGCATAGCTCTGGCAGACGGTGAGTGGATTCTTGAGCCGATTCCGGGAAAACCCGCATTGATGTTATTCGGGGCGGGACATGTTTCAAAATTTATTGCGCGGTCGGCTTCGACTGCCGGATTCCGGGTTGTTGTCGTGGATGACAGGACGCAATACGCGAACAGGGAACGATTCCCTGATGCTGACGAAATCATTGTAGCTGAATACCATGACATTGTGAGCAGAATATCGTTCTCCCCTTCACGGTACGTGGTTATCGTGACGCGAGGCCATCAGTCAGACGAAATCATTCTTGAGCATGTCATCAACCACCACGTGAAATACATCGGGATGATTGGCAGCAGGAGAAAGATTCTCGCCACCTATAAACATCTTGTTGACCAAGGCGTCTCTCCCGAACTTTTCCGAAATGTTTACGCTCCAATGGGACTTGATATCGGCGCTTCCAGTCCGGAAGAAATAGCAATCAGTGTTGTTGCTGAATTGATTTCCGTCAGACGAAACAGTGCATCCGGCGTTCAACACAAATCCTCATCCATGCTTCCACTCATCGACAAACTTCATCGTACCAACGGATCGTAGTGCATGCATTATTCATCACCATACACACTGTGTTCTGTTTTCTGCCTGACATTGTTCTGTTCAGTGGCATTCGGGCAAAATCCCCCCAACACTCCGACCATCACAGAACCCGCCACCAACGGACAGATCGTTCACCCTGCGGATGTGCATATGGAAACGATGCCGATGGTGGATCCCAATCCGGGCGATACACACTTTTGTACGGACTGGGAAATCTGGCTTTCGTCGCCATCGGAGCGTGTGTGGTCAACGCTCTGCATTCAAGGAGCGGAACGTCTCCACACGCACATGGGTGATGGGACATTTGAGGGTTCTCACGCCGGACGAACCGAGTTTTACTATGATACAGACTACGAACTGCGCGTTCGTCACCGCGACAATACAGGACTCTGGAGCAGTTATGCCGTGCGAACGTTTCACACCGGTTCTCAAACGCAGATTTTCCCGCTGGAGATCCATGATGCAAGCAATACACCAACGCCCCAACTGCTGGACGAGAGCGATGCACCCATCATTCTGCCCGTTGGTTCCCCTGCCCCGTCGGTTCGTCTCGAATCAGGAGCAAGTGAACTTGTTCTTCGCATCAGCGGCAACAACGGCGTTACCAACACCGTAACGAACCCGGGCGCGCTCGGCGCACACAAACCCATGCGGGTTGTTCTCTCCGGAGGAAGCGCAGGATGCATCCTTCCGGTTTCACATCTTTCTTTCACCGATGACGGCGGAATTGATCACGCCGTGTATCTGCCTTCGGTCAATCTTTCGCCCTCGCAGGAACTATTTTATTGGATTTCACTCAACGGAAGTTCGTACACCGGCACACCGTTGCAAACGGAGCCGGATTTTTCCACCCTGGCACAAGGCGCGCCTGTTCCGTGGACAATCCTTCAAGCCGGATACAAGGTCGAGATTGTTGCAACGGGGTTTCAACTGCCGGTGAACATCGCGTTCGTGCCCAATCCAGGGACCGATCCTGACGATCCTTTTTTTTATGTCACTGAACTGTACGGCTCCATCAAGGTTGTCCGCCGTGACGGCACGGTTGGAACCTATGCCGACAGTTTGCTGAATTTTGATCCGGGCGGCGCGTTTCCCGGTTCGGGTGAACAGGGAATTTCGGGGATCGCGATCGATTCGGTAACGGGCGATCTGTTCATCGCAATGCTCTACGATGCGTCGCCGCCAAGCGGCCCGCACTACCCCAAGGTTGTTCGCATGCACTCCACTGATGGTGGATTAACTGTTGCGACGCAAACCACCATCCTGAACATGGTTGGGGAAAGCCAGGGGCAGTCACATTTCATCTCGAATCTTTCCATCGGCCCTGACGGCAAGCTGTATGTCCACATGGGCGACGGATTTGACGCAAGCGCAGCGCTTAACCTGAATTCCTTCCGCGGAAAGATTTTGCGCGTCAACTTCAACGGTACCGCTCCATCCGACAATCCATTTTACAACGCAGGCAATGGCATCACAGCGACAGACTATATCTTCGCGTATGGAGTCCGCAATCCGTTCGGCGGAACCTGGCGGCAATCGGACGGCTTCCATTACGAAGTGGAGAACGGACCGAGCGTTGACCGGTTCGCCAAGGTTACCGCGGGCACAAGCTACGGATGGAACGGAAGCGATGCGAGCATGTACGTCAACGCACTCTACAACTGGAATCCGGCAACAGCGCCCGTTAACATAGCGTTCATCCAATCCGGAACGTTCGGGGGAAGCGTGTTCCCCTCCGAAAAGTTTGACCACGCGTTTGTTACAGAGTCCGGACCGACATGGGCCTCGGGTCCGCAGTCTCTTGGCAAACGGATTTCGGAATTCGTCCTGAGTCCCTCGGGCACCCTCGTGAGCGGACCGACGCCGCTGGTTGAATACAACGGATCGGGGAAAGCTACGGCATCAGGACTCGCGGCGGGACCTGATGGCTTGTATTTTTCCGACTTGTACAAGGATCAGGACTACTCCTCTCCCATTGATCCCGGCGCGAACATTTTGCGTATTTCATTCGTCGGCAGTGCTGATTTTGAAGCCGACATCACCTCCGGACTTTCACCGCTCACGGTCAACTTCTCCGACCTCTCCAATATTCCTTCGCCCTCCTCATGGTCATGGGATTTCGGCGACAGCACTACCAGCACACAGCAGAATCCATCGCACACATACACTCAAGACGGGCTTTACTCCGTTCGCCTCGTCGCGACCGGTTCAAACGGAAGCGCTGTCAAACAGAAAAACGGCTACATTATTGTCGGCGACCAGCCGATAGGTTTGAAGGGCGAATACTACGACAACATGGATTTCACCGGAACCATGCTCGCGCGCATTGATCCTATCATCGACTTCGATTGGGGAAACGGCTCGCCGGATCCTTCGATGGGAAGCGACCTTTTTTCCGTGCGTTGGACCGGACAGGTTCAACCGGAGTTTTCCGAGACCTACCGCTTCTTTGTGTACGTGGATGACGGCGTGCGGCTCTGGGTGGACAACGCATTGGTCATTGACCGGTGGATTGACCAGCCGCCGACAGAATGGAGCGACACCATAACACTTTCGGCGGGACAGCGCTATGATATCAAGATGGAATTCTATGAGAACGGCGGCGGCGCGGTTGCAGAACTTTCATGGCAAAGCGCGAGTCAGCCACGGGAGATCATTCCGCAGTCACATTTATTTCCAGGGGCTCCGGTGAGCAGTATTCCGATGCTGAACGGATGGAACATGGTGAGCAATCCGAGGATTACGTCCGACGATTCGACGAGCACAGTGTATCCGTCGGCTACTTCACAAGCTTTCAGTTATCAACCCGGAGGCGGTTACCAGACAGGGAATCTGCTTGCGAATGGGAAAGGATACTGGCTGAAATTTGGAAGCGCACACAACGCATCTGTTGCCGGCGGGGTTCTGGATAGCATCGTCGTGCCGGTGACAACCGGATGGAATGTCATCGGTTCATTAAGTACGTCTTTTCCGGCAACCGGGATTCAACAAATCCCTCCCGGCAATATCATTTCATATCTCTATGGTTATTCCCCCGCGGGATACTTCCAGACCGATACTCTTTATCCCGGAAGGGCTTACTGGGTAAAGGTCGGAGGAAGCGGAGAGTTACGGCTGGTCAAGTAACGCGGGCGCATGCCGAATATCTGCAACGGTACGGATACTGACGCCAGCCGGTGGATGTTCGACGGCATGAACGATTGATGCGAGCATTTGTTCAAGCGTGACAAGTCCGTAGTGCAGCGCGCGCGCTCTCTTTGACGGAATTCGTTCCATCAGCCAGTACAGCGGTTTCAGCACCGAGGGCCACTGGTGCCCCGGACCAAGCACATACCACGGTCGCAGAATTGTCGCGGAGATGCCGCTCGTCCGGATCATCGCCTCTCCCTCAGCACGAACTTGCGCGTACCTCTTCATATAACCTGCCGGCTGGACAACACTCAGATAAATAAAATGCCGGATTCCGGTTTTTGCCGCCACGCCTATTGATTCACGGATCGAAACGAGGTCAATATCGCGAAACTCCTTTGCCTTCACAGGGCTGGGATGTGAAACGCCGACAAGATGTATGAACGTGTCGCACGGGGGCACAGTACCGGCGAACGTCGAGCCGTCAAGCGCGTTGGCGAGAACGCATTCACTGCCGGCCGGGAGTTTGCGTTCGGACCCGTGCCGCACAAGGGCACGAACAACATGGCCTCTTTTCAGAAGGCGCGGGATGACGTTTCTGCCAAGATATCCGGTTCCTCCGGTGATGAAAATGTTATGCTGTTTCAACCACAGATTCCCTTCTGCATGGACGTATTGCCTCTTCCCCGTGCTTCGCCTATATTGAAACAAACCCGCACCAGCCACCGATTATCAATACTGTGAGGTTACCATGTTGAGCAAAACAATTCAAACCGCCCTCAATAATCAAATCGAACAGGAGTTCTATTCCGCGTACGTTTACCTCTCGATGTCCTCATACTTTCAATCCGTCAGTCTGCCCGGATGCGCGCACTGGATGCGTTTGCAATATCAAGAAGAGATCCAGCATGCACTGAAGCTGTTTGATTACGTTCACGACCGCGACGGCAAAGTCACTTTGCAGGCAATTGCCCGGCCGGAGTCCAACTTCAAGTCGCCGATGCAAGTGTTTGAACAGGCGCTTGAACATGAACGTGCCGTGACGACAATGATCAACAAGCTGTATGCCCTGACCCAGAAGGAAAATGACTACGCCACGCAAATCGAACTCCAGTGGTTTATCACCGAGCAGGTGGAAGAAGAAAAGAACGCAGGGTCGATTGTTGAACAATTGAACATGGTGGGCGAAAACAAAACCGCTATGCTCATGCTGGACAAGCAGCTGGGAATGCGATCGGCTGGATAACGCGCTAACGCAGAAGGATCATTCTTCGCGTTTCTGTAAAACCTCCGGCAGTCAGCCGGCAGAGATACACGCCGCTCGGTTGACCCGCGGCATCCCAGCGAGCGGAATATTC
>CAZJYO010000057.1:0-11964 GCA_964550275.1 uncultured Chitinophagales bacterium | reverse complement strand
AAAGTATAGACACCCGTGGTCCCGGTGTAGTGCGGAACATTGGTGTACTGAATGATGAACCTGGCGTTGGCGGCATCATGATAGTAGTGTACCTGACCGCTTGTGCGGAGATCCATGTCATCCCAGAACGGATAGATTGCATCATTGGGAACGGCCGTTGCCGGAATGGCCACGTTGGAGAACGCTGTAGAAGTGTTGGATGTGGTGAAACCGATCCATCCATTGGTGACAATCTTCACGGAATCAAAGACATTACCGTAGTACGAGAACGGAAAGGGGATATCCTTCACGACGCGGCCGTCGTCCGCATTTGCCGTACCGCTTGAACCTCTCCACTCGGAGGAGGGGATTTCGATACCGACGGAAGTAATATCGAACCAGTTGAATGCCGGACCTCCGGGCTCATCGCTGTCAATCCAACGATAGCCGGCGCTGTCAGGACCGCCTTGGCCTTCTGTGACAGGATATCCATGGTAGGTGTCTGCTTCGCCCTTGCCCGCGCCTATCCTCCATTCATCCGGTTGCGGTGTTACCAGTGCCGGTTCAATCGGGACGTCGTTGATGCTCCAGAGAAGATCTGAAGTCCCGCTGTTTCGGATGACAAGAGTATCCGTCATTATTGAATTGTCGGGCAGCAGAACCTCAAATGAATCCGGTTGAACGCTTACAATCGGACCGCCTGTAACATGAAGAAGGCATGTGACGATTGAGTTCGGATTGGCCGGGTCATTGCTTGTAATCGTAATGTCTGCAAGCAGTGTCCCCAGAGGTTGCCCGGACGCGTTGAACGTCACATCAAAGCTGGCCGAGTCGCCGGCGGCCAGGGTATCCGCGGCCGGACTGACGGAAAGCCATGGTGCTGCTTCGGCGAGGGAGAGAATAAGCGCTGCTGATGGAGCAGGTGAAGCATTTGCTATGGTAATCGTATGACCGTTCACAGCTCCCTGTTGAAGCGTATCCGTAATAGAGGAAGGGTGAACGGAAATTGTCGGTGCACCAATAGCCGTTCCGCCGAGCAAGACATCGAGCTGTGGCGAACCTTGCGAATTGCTCAGGAAGACAATTCTGCCGGTGTCAGTCCCGACGGTTGTGGGTGTGTAAGAAACTATAACGTGTGTTGAATCCCCCGGGGCAATTGTGGCGTTGGCGGGCGAAACAACGAAATCGGTGTTGGTTGTGCTGATGGAACTCACTGCAAGTGTCAGCAGTCCGCCATTCCTGATGCTGAATGTGTCGCTCACCGAGGTGTTGACTTGCGTTGCACCGAATGCAAGCGAACCGCTTTCAAGAATCAAAACGGCCGAGTCGGCAAGTTGTACGGTCAGGCTCGCCGGGACAACGATAGGTGTTGTTCCGAGATCGGGGTGTGTTCCGTACACGGCAATATTGGCGTTGTACGTGGTTCCAGTTGAAAGTCCACCTGCGTTGAAGGCAATGGTGATATCCTGATTTGACGCGGGCGGAAGAATGCCAATCGACGGGCTTTCAGAGATCCATTCCGCGTCAGGAATAGAAAACTGAATTGCCAGAGAATTGTGCATATACGTGCCGTTGAATACAACAAGCAGTCCATTCGTTCCGCCTGCATTCTCCATGCCGACGGTCGCGGAATTCACGGTCTGCTGCATGTCGAGATACTGGTACAGAATGGTTCCCGATGCGTACAGAATAACCTGAAATGTGTACACTCCCGGCGTGCCGGTGTAGTGCGGCACGTTCGTGTATTGGACAATGAATCTGTTTCCGGGAACATCATGCAAATAATGAACGGTTCCGCTCGTGCGAAGATCCAGATCATCCCACCAGGCGAACAGCGCGTTGTTCGGCTGACCTGTGGAAGGCGCGGCACTGTTGGTATACTCGGTCGATGTCGATGCGAGATCGAAACCCATCCATCCGTTCGTGCAAAGTTTCAGCGAATCATAAAGACTGCCGTAGTAACTGAAGGAGAAGGGGAGGCCGACATGGACTCTGCCGTCATCAGCGTTGGCAGTTCCAGTGCTGCTACGCCACGCGGACGTGGGAATAAGTGTTCCCGTGGAAGTGATATCAACCCAGTTGAACACCGGACCGTCCGGTTCATCGCTGTCAACCCATTCGTATCCGAACGGGTCCGGGCCGCCGCGTCCGTCGGGGTTGGTGATTCCCGGTTGAACTGATTCAACCCCTTTTGGAGCCCGCACTGACTCAAAAACTTGTTGTGAAACCGGCTTCGGCTTGGATGAGCGTATCGTCCGGAAAAGTGCCTCATCATCGGTGATGCGGAAGGGCACCGAATCCGACGTTGTGTTCGTCAGGGTAAGCGTCTGAGTCCCTATTTGTCCCGAGACAAGAGTGTCGCGGATCTCTGAAGCTGAAAGCGCGATGACATGTTCCAGCAGGGCATCAAGCGACGTTGTTGAGCCGCCGGTGATGTCCACAGCAGGAAACTCGTTGTTCGCGTACGGAGGCGGCGGATCCACCACGACTCTGTATGTTCCTTTCGGCAGGGGAGCAGAAAGAATGCCGGTCACTTCGTTCGTTGAATCATCTACGACAAGCAAATCGCCGAAGTACACTCTCACGTTGACCCGCAAGTTCGCGGTATCGTTGTGCGTATAAACTTCCAATGTTCCTCCCGGTGCGGGGGTCAGGACGATATCGCGGTCAACGGTGTCATCAAGAGTAACCGTGATCGTGTCTGTATAGGTGATGTAGCCGAATTTCTGCGCCCGCAGGGTGTACACCGCTTTTGATGTATTCGTATCGACCTGTGCGCTTGCAAGATACTCTCCGTTGGTGTCGGACACGCCATCAAGTTGCTGGACGCTGTCGGCAAAGTCGACTTCAACGCCGCTTAGTGGATTTCCGCCGCTGGTGACCTGGCCGCGGACATACCCCATGTTCAATGGAAGCTGTTGATATGCAGCCCAAAGGTCGATGATGCCGTGGCCGTAGGTATTGTCTTCACCGGGTGTTCCGAGATCGGTCGCTGTGTTCATCAGGATATGTTTTATCTCCGTTCCTGTCATGAATGGCGCAACCGAACGCAACAATGCTATTGACCCGGCCACGTGAGGGCATGCCATGGATGTTCCGCTGAGTGTGCGGAATCCGTTCGTTCCGGACGCTGATCGGACGCTCACGCCAGGAGCAGAAACTTCGGGTTTAATGAGCAATGAATCGGGGCCCGGACAAATCGAAGGACCGCGACTGCTAAAATTTGCAATTGGAAAAGCCGGATTGTTTCCATCGACCGCGCCAACGGAAAAGATATTCACAGCACTTGTGAGCCGGTTCTTGGGAGGAGTTATTGTTGATGGATTGGGTCCGTTGTTCCCTGCCGAGAAGACGACTGCAGTTCCCAAAGCTTCCACCGCATCAATAACCGCGTAATAACCGGACGCCCCCGTGCATTCCGTCCCGGATACATTCGGGTCGAACCATGAGCAACTGATTGCGTCGGGGACGTCATCAAGAGTCGAAGCGTTGCTGTCCGGGTTCGCGGCCCACTGGAATGCGGCTATTGACTTCGAAGTATGTGGACTGCCATTCAGAGTTTTTGCCGCTATCCAGCGCGCTCCGGGGGCAACACCAAGTGTATCACTCGTTGCCGTATAGACTCCGCACATGATTCCCATGGTGTGGGTTCCGTGTTGCGACCCTCCATCTCCGTCCGTGGGGAAGGTGGTGTTTGTTTCAGGATCAAACCATGCCCAGCCGGGTTGCACACCGGGGACGGTTCCTCTCCATCGCGTGTTGAAAGACTGGTTATTTCCCTCAACACCGGTGTCAATATTCATTACGATACGTCCGGTACCGTTGTACCCGAGCGCCCACAACTTATGCGCGTTAATAGCGCGCAGTCCCGGTTCCGATGCCTCAGGACTTCCAACCGCCTCTTCAACAGAGGTGGGCAATTCGCGTTCGAGATATCCATCAAGGAAGGCCGTTTCCACTTCAGGAAGCGCTGCAAGTTGACGAATGACATCCGGTGTTCCCCGGAGGACCACGATGTTGCGGATCCAGAAGCGGGAAACAATTGCCGGGTTTTCATCACGTGCGATGGCGGACAATCGTTCAAGGAACGGTTCCTGCGTGCGGTTCGCCGTTTCTTGTAATGCCGTCAGGATTGTTCTGTATCGAAACGCCGGATCAATACGAGTTCCCGGGACCGTGGATTGTCTCAGTACGTCTTCCATTTGTGCGAGGTCAACCTGGTCTCTCATGTAGAGTATTGTCTGAACCATTTCCATCGGAGCCGCCGACGTGAGCGTGTTTTCAAGAACCGGATCGATTTCCCCGGCGCGCGTCTCGCAAAGAACAATTGAAAGGGACACGATAAGGCAAACAGCAAACAAAGTGCAACGAGACATAGTTGTCCTCCGGTTGAATGCGTATTGGAAAAGAAAAAGGCGAGATGAACTTGCCACAGTTCAGGTAATAGAGCAAGCAGGTACGCTGCAATTCTGCGGCTGTAAGAGTATATCGAAGTGATGTATGAGAAGCAAGAAGCGGCTTGGTGGGTCTTGTCCCAATAGGACGCTACCATCTACTTGGTGCCAACACCGACCTTAAGGTCGGTGTTGGGATATTGAGAGGCTTTGTTTATCCAGCCAACGTTTTTGCTCTCAGACCGAGTCCTTGAAGCTGTTGCTCAATCTCTCTTGCATACAGAGGATTCATAATAATGACGACATCGGGCTTGATAAACTTCAATGACTCCGGCCCGATGATTGTCTGCCCGGTTCCCGGGACGAACATTCCCTGCTTGCGCGGGTTGATATCCACCATGTACTCCACGCCGGAAACATCCTTGAACTTGTTGAGAAATGTGACGCCTTTCGATCCACCACCCCAAACCACAACACGTTTTCCCTCTTTCTTGAGCGTCTTGAACTTTTCATCCCAGAACGAAGTCTTCCCGGTGTAGTTTGCGCCAAAGGCCTCAACCAGGGATCCCACGGCCTCGGGTGAATTGTCAAGCGCTTTTCCGCTGGGAGAAGAAGAAGCGTGTGCCTCAATACCGAGGTATTGGCCGCCGAACATTTCACCGACGGAAGTCACGTCAAATCCTGCATTTGAAAACACATATGATAGAGAGGGGGCACTGAAGTATGAGCAATGTTCATAGATGATATCCCATATCCCCATGTCTCTCAGTGTATAGAGGGCATTGGGTACTTCAAAATAGACTGCAGTAGCATACCGGCCTCCCACAGAACGCCGGACCCGTTGCATGAACGGGAGAGGGAACTGGATGTGTTCGAGCACGTGTCTGCACGCAATGAGATCAGCCTGGTAAGAAGCATGCTGTTCGGAATAGAACTCCTGGATGAAGGTGACGCCTGCCGTATCTTCGCCCGGCGGAGGAACGTAGCTTGGGTCAAACCCCCATCCCCGGTTTTCACCGCGGGCGCAGATGAGCTTCAAAAAATCCCCCTTGCCGCACCCGATATCCACGATGTCCTTGTTGCGCAGGTTGTAACGTTTGATGAGTCCATCCACGAGTTCTTCTGCGAACCGCTGGAAGCTGGGTGAAAAATGCAAAGAGTTTTCGTAGGCCTGGGTGTACTCCATCAGTGACGGGTCGAACGCCAGATTCATCACGTGGCCGCACAGAGAACAGAACCCGAGTCGAATGTCTCCCCGGGGCGCGCTGAGTGCCTCTGTTTTGGTCGGCCAGAGAACATTGCAATGAACGGGAACCTGTGTGATGTCAAGAAAGACGGTGACGTTGGTTGCCGTACAAGCCGTACAGGTAGTTGGAGATGAAGTCATGTATTATCCTGAATTATTCTTGTGCCCAAGATACATAATCGGCGGAATATTATCCTTGCATTGTATCACACAAGGATGGAAATAAAAAGGGCGCTGGAGGTGTCTCCAACGCCCTTGGCTAGGATGATTGTGACGGGAATAATTAGCGGGTCAGAATCATCTTTCGGGTGTTGGTAAAGACATGTCCTGAAGAACCGGTGGCCACCATGCGATAGATGTAGACGCCGCTGCCGACAACAGAGCCGTGATTGTTTTTTCCGTTCCATACCGCACGCAGGTATCCTGCCGCCTGATGACCGTCAACAAGCGTGGCAATTTCCTGGCCGAGCATGTTGTAGATCTTGAGCGTGACACTTGCCGCCTCCGGTAGTCCGTACGCGATAGTCGTTGTCGGATTGAACGGATTGGGATAGTTCGGACTCAACGAGAAGACTGTTGGGACAGGTTCTTCGGCTTCATCGGTTTCCTTTGGTGTTTCTCCACCGTGGGCCCTTGTTGGTGTAATATAGACGTCAGTGTTATAGAAGTAGTCCACGATGCCGGTAAATGACGGGTTAGGACCGGCATTGCCGAAGAACGGGCCAACCGAATTTACGATCATGGAGTGAGTGAAGGTAATTGCCACAACCCAGTTGATGCCATCGTATGAATATGACTGTGTCCATTGGTTGCCTGTTCTCTGAACCCTCAGATATATCGGGCTTGCGTTCACTATCGGAGTATTAACCTGCGTTGTAATGACTCCGCCGGAAAACGTTGCGGCAAAAACGTTGAGCGTCGTGGCATTCCGTACAAAGTCGAGGCGTATAAAGTTTGTTGGATCCTGTTCCACAAGAATCCCTTGAATCGTCAGGCGATTGGTCATGGCGGAGAGGAACTTTGCTTCGACCTCGAAATTCGTGTTATTCGCCGGCTGCATGACGCGTGGGGCAAAGTTGCCGGTGTCCCAAATGTCATGAGAAACTCCCCCGGGGATGGAAATCACCAGCCCGCTGCCGTTCATCGATACCGAGGCATCGCCCTGAGGATTGTAGTACGTCCACAGATCGTAGTTCAAACTTGGAGCATTGAAGTTGTCAGAGACGATGGTGGAGAGAGTCGGAATACCAGTTGAGCCTTCGTACTGTGCCTCTCCGGGAATAACAAGCAACGGCTTGTATGCGGAGTTGATTGTTTTTGGTGTTACCGCAAATGCCGAGTCTTCAGCAAAACCGAACGTGAATGTCTGCGGCACAACATCAATGTACCGGATACAGCAGGGGTCTTTGCGCCCAAACCCGAATACGGTCATGCCGCTGTCACCGCCCTGATGACGGTAGTAGTCGTTCGCCGCATCATCCTCGTGATGCGCAACGTACAACGTCCGCGTCATTGTTGAGTCGCCAAAGTAAGCCCATTCCTGACCGGGAAGATCAGCCGACCATGAAGTCGCCAGAGTCCTGCGGGCTCCCGAGGGCCGGACAGAGAAATCTCTGTTGATGTCGAGATTTCCACCGGGTGTTCCTTCATACAACCACCAATATGTTGCAGCTTTCTTTGTCACGGTCATTCGTGCATAGCGCGGGAAGATATCCCAGTGCAGTTCCCATCCGTTGTCGATGGTTTTGGACTTGATGCGTGTTCGCAATGGTCCCTGTGATTCGATCAAACTAGAGCCGTTCGTATATCCCGGGTGGAAAGCATCGCCCATGTTAGGAATTCCGCGGAAATGTCCGCGCTCCCCGCCTGTCGGGTGATACGCAATCCAGTCCTGGCCTTGCGCATCGATGAAGCTCGCGAACGCGGAGCCTACTTTGTGATAATAGTACGTTCCACCGGTCGTGACGAACCTGTACGATGCTTGGCCCTCATAATCAGAGGTCTCAGACAACGCCACGTGTTGCGTGACTGCCGGCGCAACAAACGGTCCGCCTCCCAAGGTGTCGAAGTACACATCATAGAAGCGTCGTCCGGCTGAAGAAGTTACTCCGTCCATCATGAAGACGACCGTTCCTGTGGCATTGGTGATGCCATTAAACCCTGCATCCGGAACAAATTGGTAGTCAACCAGTGTGTCCAAGATTGCATGAGTGCTGTCAACTTCAATGACACGGATGGACGTGGTATCAAGAGCCGCTCCGCTCACGCCAAGAGTTGCCAGCGCGACAGCGAAATCAAGCGATGATTCTACGGGTTTGTCCTGTCGTTCGTAACCATTGGCCTTCACCTCGATAGGAATCCGATATGCCCAGTGCTGGTTCCACCACGGAAGCGGAATAGCGGGCGTCACAGTTACGATGGCGTTGTTTGTTATCGTGCTGCCAAACGGATTCGATACAACGCACCGGAATGTTGCGCCGCTTTCCTCGAGCGCTATTGGCTGCGTTGTGTACGTTGAGCCGATTGCCCCGGGGATATTTGCGCCATTCTTTTGCCATTGGTATGAGAGCGGCGGAGTTCCACCCGCGGAAACTGAAAAAGCTCCACGTCTTCCTTCCGTTACACCCTGGCTCGCAGGATGTGTTGCGATGGTTGGCGGGACAGGGTCCTCGTGCGTTGTCGGGAAAGCCGTGTTGAAGAAGTAGTCCACGTTGCTCGTGAATGCAGGAACCGGGCTTCCGGCATTTCCCATAAACAATCCTACAGAATCCACCACCAGCGTGTGAGAGAATGTCCCCGCGGTTATCCACGACGTGCCGTTTGTGGAATAGGACATTGTCCACGTATTTCCCAGTCGATTCACACGGAGCCACATTGGTTGAATGCCGAAGTTGAAAGCATTGATCGCAATTAACTGTGTTGCGACACCATTCTCGATCTTGGCCGCGAATGCCCGTGTGATGTTTGCTGAAGCGTGGGCCGTAAAGTCAAATCTCAGGAAATTGTTGTGGTTTTGTTGAACGATGATGCCTTGGAACTGGTACTTTGCATTGATTGACGATTCAAACTTTGCTTCCAGTTCGAAGCTGGTGTTGTTCGCGTCTTGGAGAATCCTTGGTGATTGGTTTACGCCTGTCCAGATATCGTGTGACACACCGGCGGGAACCGACATTACCAGCCGCGCATTCTGTGTACCGGCGCCCTGTAAAGAGATGGATGCATCACCGCGCGGATCAACCACACGCCACAGGCCAGTATTCAAGGTGCCGCCGCGGAAGTCATCCGAAATCACTGTGCTTGGCGGATAGACCGCTGTCAGTCCGGCCTGCGCACTTGTGTCAATGCCGCCGCTGTTGCTTACGATGCACCGGAAGTTTGCGCCGTTGTCTACCGCGACGGTGGTGTTGGCAAGAGCATACTGCGCGCTATTAGCGCCCGGGATATTTACATTGTTCCGTTGCCACTGATACGCGAAGGGCGGGGTACCACCAACCGTTATTGAAAACTTCGCCGTGTCGCCCTGAACCACCGTGACGGGAACCGGCTCAAGCAATATGGTTGCCTTGAGAATGGTTCCAGCATCTTCAGGTGCAATGCGCAACGCATTGTTGAAGAAGTAATCGACGAGCGCGGTGTATGCCGGAGCCGAGGCCCCACCTGAATTACCCGCGAACGGTCCGAGCTTGGTTACAACCATTGAGTGCGTGAAGCTGGTCGCCTGGTTCCACGATTGCCCGTCGTACGAATACAGGAAATGCCAGGAAGCAGCGAGGCGCTGGATGCGCACGTATTGCGGCGCTGTGCCCGCGAGAAGAATATTTAGTTTTGGCGAGAAGAGTCCGTTCGTTACTGTGGCGACAAACAGTCGAGTGTCGGCACCTGCCGGTGAAAGATCGTAGCGCACAAAGTTATTGGAGTCCTGCTCCACAACAATCCCGTGCATCGGTGTCGTGCCCGCCAAAGCGGATTCGAATCGTGCTTCGACGTCGAACGTGGTGTTGTTGGTTGCCTGCATGACGCCGACACTTCGGTTCACGTTCAGCGGCTCATGGGTCACGCCCGCCGCAACACTGAGCGCAAGTCGCGCGTCAGATGTTCCTGCCCCTGAAATTGAAACAGCCCCATCGTTCAGAGGATTATGAAATGACCAGAGAGATGTGTTCAGGCTGCTTTGATAGAAGTCATCAGAGATCACTGTTGAGACTTCATCCAATGGGACTATCGTAACATTCCCAAAGCGAACGTACACCTGGTGCGCGGTCAAAAGAATGCAACCCGACTGCGGTCCGGTCAGAGGTTCCTGACCGGTAAGGTCCCACCCTGCAGGTTCCGGACTTCCAAACGGCCAGATCTTGATTTTATACAGGCCTCCGACGCCTTGGGTCGTCTTCACCTGCACTTTGAACATGTACTTAACGCCAAACGTCAGTTGCCGATTCGAAACATCAGCGGCCAGAAGTCTCAGATTGTCTCCGAGCATATCAAGCTGTTGCGTATCGTCAAGTCGCCAGTTGTGTGCGGCAAAAGCTCCAAGCGGCAGATACCCTGATTTGGGCTGGTAACCCGCAGTGCTTGGCGGATAGTCTGTGTGTCCGGGGAATCGTACCACAAAGCCGATGGCCGAGCCATTGCTTGGATAAATCTGTCCAGCAGAATCAAGGCCATCGATCGTAATGGGAACAGTAAGTTCATAATCCACCCAATTCTGTTCGCCGATCGCGATGAGCCGGTCATAGCCGGGTTCAAGGAGAGTCAACTCACCGTTCTGGATGGCCCATTTCCCATCGAGAACCTGTGCAACGCTCGGAATGTCAGTCGCTGTACTCCAATCAATGGAGTATGCCTTTGGCCAGGTGTTACCTGCTGTGTAGTTGATGATCACGGTCTCTTGTTCAGCCGTAAACTGGCTGTCCACCGCAGTGATGATCATCTGGTTCGCGCCGGGCTGAAGAAGAGAGTAGGGAATATCCGCATTGAAGTCACCCTTGCGCTGGAGCCGTCGCGTGTCCGGCCCCATCTTCAACGGCACGGAAGTATCACCGTTCAACACATAGCTCAACGACATGATACCATTGTCATCCGTGACGTTCCCGAGAATATTGATCAGCGGAACCGGGTTGCCGATATGTCCAAATGACTGGTTGTTTCCATACCAAATGGTCAGCACAGGATTCGTGGGGCTCACAGTGGATGTCACGAGATTTCCTGTTTGGGCGAAGTTCCCGGAGGCATCCTCAGAACGAACTCGCAGATTATACAATGTCTGCGGTTGCAACCCGGGGATCTGAACGGCATGTGTGGTCTGCAGATCCTGGTGTCCGGCTGTGCCTAGTTCGTACAGTGTTGTTGTTCCATATTCGATCAGACCCGTTGTGGGCTCGTCTGTGGCCCAAGTAACAGTTATGCCAGAGGCACCCGGGAGAAGTTGAACATTAGCAATGACAGGGTTGTATGTGTCAAACGCAGTTCCTCCATCCTCATCCTCGAATGGAGCGGCAGTGAGAAGGAAGTAATCCACCTGACCGATGAACTGTGGAGCAGGAGAGCCGGCGTTTCCAAAGAATGGCCCGACACCGGTAACCGCAAGGGTACGCGTGAAACTCCCCGCCACAATCCAGTTGATTCCGTCTGTTGAATAGGATTGAGTCCAGAGATTTCCTTCCCTTTTGACGCGAAGGTAATATGGTGCGACCGGAGTGATGGGGACCTGCACGCGTGCTGTGGCAGTTCCACTGACGATGCTTGCCGCAAATACGTTTGTGGCAGACAAGCCCCTCGTGAAATCAAATCGGATGTAGTTGTCGATGTCCTGCTCGACGATGATACCTTGAATCTGGTAGTGAGTGCTGAGTTGCGAGCCAAACTTTGCTTCGAGTTCGAAGTCTGTGTTGTTCGCCGCTTGGATCAGGCGGTACGAAGCATTGAACCCGGACCACGCATCGTGTACTGTCCCAGCGGGAAGAATGACCTGAAATGAGGCGTCATCTGTGTTGGTGTTGATCATTGATCTGAAACCATCCCCAATGGGATCAATAGCCGCCCATCGCGAAAGGTTAAGTCCGAACGCATTGAAGTCATCAGACACGATTCCTGACGCGTGGGGTCCCACGGTGAGAACGGCGTTGTTGCTTGTAACACTGCCCAAGCCGTTAGTGACAATAACCCTGTAGATGCCTCCATTGTCAGCGAGAGTAACAAACGGGACGCTCAGAGACGAAGCCGTTGCGCCCGGAATATCAACGTTGTTCTTCTGCCACTGATACAACAAGGGCATCGAACCTGTTGCCGTTACTGAAAACACAGCTGTTTGGGAAACCGTGACAGCTTGGTCAGCCGGGTGAACCG
>CAZJYO010000056.1:0-12432 GCA_964550275.1 uncultured Chitinophagales bacterium | reverse complement strand
TTGGATGGCCGTAAGGCAAGCTCTTGCTCGTAGAATTCGCCTTGGATGGAGGTAACAAAACGCAACATCAAGACAAAAAAGACAACCATTACTCCATAGAGAAGAGCAGTAACATAATTTCCTATCCTTGAGAGTTCGCCGGCGATTTGCCTGTTATCACTTGTGACAAAACTCCACATATGGAACGCTTCCGTTGCACTAATAACCAAGAACAAGAACTTGATCTTGTCTACATAAACCCCCTGATGAGGATCTTTCTTGTACTGATATCCGAAATAGACAAGAACAAGCCCAAGGATCAGAATATTCATTGAGATATTTCGCCGAAATAGCTGCTCGTTCAATATATGCACGAAATTGTTGCCGGCAAGCGAGGGATACAAGTCTTTGACCCGCCTGGAACTCTCGGTTTCAGAAAGCAATCCGACAACTTTTTGATCCTTCCAGTAGTGAAGTCTAACCTTTGAGTCCAACTCCGAGACCGAGGGCTCTCTCGATTGTTCTTTAATGAAGTTCTCGTTCGCAGTATTTAGCTCCTTCCAGTTCAAGATCCTCTCGGTGTGATAGAGATACAGCGGGTCCTGGAAAAAGGGAAAGTAATACAACACCATGAATCCAAATGCCACAATGAATGTAAGAACATATTTTTGCAGGGTTTTCCAATCGCGGAAAAGGAGGTCCACGGTGATATAACAAACTACGAACGCATTGAGAGAGTAGTATGCTATCTGACCAAAAACATTGACAATGTGGGCGGCGTAGCTAACCGGCATAAGCGGTTCTATGTAGAACGGAAGAAACGAGCATGAAAACACAGCAAAAACAAGGAAGATATGCTTGTTCTTCTTTGTTGGTTCTTTCGCCACTATACCGATCGATAAGACCAGCAAGAGAACCTGCATCCAAGCGAGAAATAGACTGACCCCACTCGCGGTAAACGGAGGCCAAAGAACAGCGATTGTCGAGACCCCAAGCAGGGTCATTTTCTGCCAGAATTTCATCACCTAAAATATAACTCCAGAAATACAGCATGTCAACAGCGAAAAACCTCAATTTTGCCACAAAATAGCACTTATGTGCTTCAAGCCACAGAAAATACGATTTGTCTGCAAATCAGCAGAAACGGGTAATTTAAATTGATGATATTCAGCGAGTATTGTAAAATTTCTGCGAATAAAATAATCACCAATAAACCAAGTCCTACTCGGAGGTCAAGTGCAAAAGAATTCCAGAAGGCTGGGACTATTGGCAGGGATGTTACTCACGGTTCTCGTCGTGAACTATGCAGTAAGTTTCGCGGCAAGACCCGGTGATGTTAATGGCACCAGCAGTCCCAGGCCAGTGACAAGTGCACAAAAGTAGTTGCACCTGTTGTCCCCCAATAAAAAGCCATCCAACCCGGATGGCTTTTTTGTTTTAGTCACTTTGTTATCTTTGTTGCAACCATGAACATCCGTGCCGTACTCGTTCACACCATTCTCTTCGTTGTCACCTTCTGCACGGCTGTTCTTGCCGGTGTCCAATGGCTCAACCTCAATCCGCTGGAACTTACCAATTTTCATTCGGGAATAACTTACGCCCTCCTGCTCATGACTGTATTAACCGCGCATGAAATGGGTCACTACATCGCCGCCCGGTTACACGGCGTAGCCGCAACACTTCCTTTCTTCATTCCATTTCCTTCGTTCATTGCGTTCGGACTTGTCCCGCCGTTCGGCACGCTCGGGGCAGTGATCCGGCTGAAGGAACCTGTCACAACGCGGAAGGCCTTGTTTGATATCGGCAGCGCAGGGCCCATTGCGGGGTTCATCGCAAGTTTTGCTATTCTCGCAATCGGCTTCATGACACTTCCGGGTATTGAGTACCTTCATACAATCCACCCTGAATACGCGCGCATGACTTCGATTCCCGTCGGCGGTTGGATGTTCGGCAAACCGCTGGTATACGCATTTTGCGAAGCAAACTTCGCGCCCGCCGGCGCATTCCTTCCTCCGATGAATGAAATCTATCACTATCCTTTTCTCTGCGTCGGATGGTTCGGGATGCTTGTTACGGCACTTAATCTTATTCCGGTGGGACAATTGGATGGCGGCCACATCAGCAGTTCAATGTTCGGGGGAAAAAGCCGGTGGGTCTCCGGCGCCGCTCTCGTAGCGCTGGTTGTTCTCGGCGTGGCTGGTTTTTTGCCGCTGTTCGGGATCGATGTAGAATTTGGTTACAGCGGCTGGCTCTTCTGGGCGATCGTGTTGATTACAATGGAACGGGTGTTCCGCTTGCGACGACTCCCTCTCGATGACGGGACCGAACTAGACCCGCTCCGGATGCTGGTCGGTTGGGCGTGTTTCATCATCTTCCTCGTTTCAATTTCACTTGTGCCCTTCGCGTTTGGCTAGCTCTGCCAAATGTTTTTGTAGAATACCCCTTTCCATCTTCAGCATCGCAATCTGTTCATCAATCGCTTTCAATGCTTCCCGTTTTGATTTCTTCGTCGTGAGACTTTTCCCTTTTGCTTGTCGTGCAAGATGATCAAAGATTGTCAGTGCCACCATTGCTTCCGCCACGGGAACAACACGCGGGCAAATACAGGGGTCGTGCCTGCCCTCAACGGAAATCTTCGCGGCTTTCCCTTTCACGGTCACCGTCTCTTGCTGCTTCACGATGGATGAAGGCGGCTTCACAGCAACGCGCATCACGATATCCTCGCCGTTGGAAATGCCGCCCGCAATGCCGCCGGCGTTGTTGGTCCGTGTCCGCACTCTGCCGGACTTCTTATCAAAGTACATCGGGTCGTTGTTCTCGCTTCCCTTCAGCCGCGCGGCCCGAAAGCCGTTGCCAATTTCAAATCCCTTGATCGCCCCAATGGACATAAGCGCCTTGGCAAGGTCTGCTTCCAGTTTGTCGAACACCGGTTCACCCAACCCCGCAGGCGGATTCGTCACCCTGATTTCCACAATGCCGCCGACGGAATCTCCCTCTTTTTTCATGCGGAGAATTCTTCTCTCCATTTTCTTCGCGGCTTGCGGGTCGGGAGCGCGGAGCGGATTCCTCTCCACAAAATCCAGATCAATGGTCTGCGCTTTTATTCCACCTGCTTCAATCGTGTACGCGTAGATACCAATCCCACGCTTGAGAAGAAGCGATTTCGCAAAAGCCCCGGCCGCAACACGCGCCGCCGTTTCTCTTCCTGAAGACCTTCCTCCACCTCGATAATCACTGACGCCAAACTTCGCCAGATACGTGAACCCCGCGTGTCCGGGCCGGAACATGTCCTTTATTTTCTCGTATGCCTTCGGCTGTTGGTCCTTGTTCCAGACAACCAAACACACCGGCGTGCCTGTGGTCTTGCCTTCAAAAACCCCGCTCAGAACTTCCACCTGATCCGTTTCCTTGCGCTGTGTGGTAACGGAGCTTTGTCCGGGTCGTCTCCGGTCCAGTTCCTTCTGAACAAACGCAACATCGAACGGGAGTCCGGGTCGCACGCCATCAATAACAACGCCAATCGCTTTACCGTGACTTTCGCCAAAGGTCAGGATGCGAAAAGTTTTTCCGAATGTGCTGCCTGCCATGAAGAGTTATATGAAGAGTGATGAATTCATGAATAGAGCTTGTCGAATTCGTACCAAAATCCGGGAAAGGATTTCTTGACGCAGTCCGGATCGTCGATCTCAATTCCCGGGACTTTCAATCCGATGAGAGCAAAACTCATTGCAAGACGATGATCGCCATGAGGATCAAGCCGGGCGCCGTGGAGTTTCGCAGGACGAACCTCAAAACCGTCACCAACCACCGAAACATCAGCTCCGGTTTTTTTCAACTCGGATGCAAACACGTTGAGCCGGTCTGATTCCTTGTATTGAAGGTGAGCAACATTGCGGATGCGCGTCGGGCTTCCGGCAAACAGCGCCGTTATGACAAGGGTGGGAACAACGTCGGGCATGGAATTCATGTCAACGTCCGTTCCCGCAAGACCTTCATTTCCCTTGCATTGTACTCCCGACGGGTTCAAAGAAATCGAGCAACCCATATTCTCCAACACCTTCACAAAACTCATATCGCCCTGAAGCGACGGCGTTTTCAAACCGGCAATGGTGATATCCCCTCCTGTGATTGCAGCCGCGGTCAGAAAGTATGAAGCACCGGACGCATCCGTTTCAACCGAAAACGAGGCCGGCTTGTACGTTTGGTTCCCTTTGATGTGGTAACCTGTTTTGACCGTTTCGACGGTCACACCAAAACTCTTCATAACGGCTGCTGTCATCGCTGAATACGAAACCGAGGATGGCGAGCCAAATGTTGAGAGAAGAATATCTTTTCGTGCATACGGAGCAACAAGGAGCAATGAGGAAACAAATTGGGAACTTTGGCTCGCATCAACACTCACCTCACCACCCGTCAACCCGTTTCCGCGAAGGGAAATGCGCGTCCCGCGAACGTCAATGTCCGCGCCTTGCTGTTTCAATGATCTCAGCAGAGCTTCATTCGGGCGCTCCATCATGCGCAAGTCACAATCGAATACCGTCGTTCCGTTTGCCAACGCGGCAAGCGAAAGTAAAAACCGTAGTGTTGTTCCGGCGTTGCCAACGGGAATGGGAAACTTCGGAGCGAAGAGCCTTCCCCCTGTTCCTTCCACAATGAGTTGATCGCCGGATCGGCGGGCAAGAACTCCAAGTTGGTTCAGTCCGTTTACGAGCAACGCGGTATCGTGGCTGTCCGATGCATTGCGCAATACGGATTGGCCCTGTGCCAGCGCGGCGCAAATCAGCGCACGGTTGGTCAGACTCTTTGAACCCGGCACATGCACTGTCGCAGAAACACGATCAACGGTTTTGATTGCACGTGCATTCATCTCTTGCGATGCTTGTACACGCGTTTCAATTCGTTGCTGATCCTTTTGATCTTTTCCTTTGCAAGAATCTGCGCGGTGCGGTCGCCTTTGCGAACCTGATACGCGATCTCACGTTGGAGTTTCACGTAACTCGCATAACGCGTCTTATCCAGCGTCCCAGATTCCAAAGCACTCCTCACGGCACAATCCGGCTCGGCCTCATGCCGGCAATCGTTGAAGCGGCATTCCTGCGCAAGCAACTCGATGTCTTCAAACGCATCCTGTATCCCCTCCTCACCGCCCCAGAGTTGTAACTCCCTGAGTCCCGGCGTATCAACCAGCAATCCTCCGTTCGGAAGTTTGAGCAGCTCTCTGTGTGTCGTTGTGTGTCTGCCCTTGTCGTCACGTTCACGCACTTCCTGCGTTCGCAATTGGTCTGAACCGAGCAGGTGGTTCGCGATCGTGGATTTCCCGACACCGGATGACCCGAGCAATGCGCCGGTCTCACCCGGATTCAATGCCGTCCGCAGTTGATCGAGGCCGGTTCCATGTAACGCTGAAACCGCAATCACCGAAGTTCCCTCTGCGATTGCTTTTGCATCTGCGATGCGTTGTTCAAGATCGTCACACACATCGGATTTGTTCAGTACAACAATCGCCAGGGCACCGCTCTCGTGGGTTGTAACAAGATAGCGTTCGATGCGGCGGATATTGAAATCGCCGTCAAGCCCGGCAACGATAAACACTTTGTCGATGTTCGTCGCGATGATTTGCTCCGTCCCGACTTTGCCCGGCGCGTGGCGTGAAAACTTCGTTCTGCGCGGAAGAACATCAATAATCGTAGCAGCGTGTTCCCCAGGTCGCGCATTGATCACCACCCAATCCCCCACCGCCGGCAACTCATGTTGCCCGCCGGCCATGTAAAAGAATTTGCCCGATACTTCGCCGCGCAGTTCGCCAAATTCAGAGTACAGGACATAGTTCGTTTTGTGTTGAATCGCAATACGCGCAACCTGGCAACCCTCGGGAATCTCCGGGGCTCGGTTGTTCCCGAGATACCATTTCCATCCCAAAGCATCAAGTTCACGCGACGCATCGATTCTCATCTACGAACCAATTTCATAATCCACCACGACTTTGGAAGTTTGCACTCTGCTCAGAAAGTCAACCACCTTGATATGTTCCGGATGCGTTTGATACGCACGCAGGGCGTTGGTATTTTCAAAATCAGAAACCAGAACGATGTCAAAAGAGGAGTCGGTATGAACGCTATCAATACCGATTTCAAGAGACGTGATCTGGGGGATTTTCGCCGGAAGGGCTTCAAAAAGAGTTTTTGCCTGGTGAAGATTTTGCGTCTTCAACGCGCCATCCGCAAAATCTTTGAACTTCCACATAACAATATGCCGTACCATTTCTGTGTGGTTACCCCGATGATAGTGTAAGTTAGTATGTATTGGACAACAGTCGCCGCACCGTTGCGGCAGAGGGCCTGACGCCGGTATATAATTCAGACTGCCGCGCTGCCTGGTGAATGTACATTTCCGTTCCCTTGATTATTGCAGATCCGACCCGTCTTGCTTCGCGCAGAAGTAGTGTTTCAGGAGGGTTGTACACTGCATCAAAAACGACTTTCCGCTTCAACAACCGGATGGGTAAAGGGCTCTTGTTGATATGGGGAATCATGCCGACGGATGTGGCATTCACAATGATGTCAAAGTCACCCGGCCTGAGGGCGCCTATTTTTTTTGGCGTACCTCTCAGTGAACGGGCTAAAACCACAACCTTACCATGAGTTCTGTTGCAGAGGAGAATCTGCGCACCGCGTTGTTTTGCTTCATAAGCAATTGCGCGCGCTGCGCCACCGGCCCCAAGTACAAGAATCCGTTTCCCTTTCACGCGTGCCGTTCTCTCAATCGCATCCAGGGCGCCCGGCGCATCGGTGTTGGTTCCAAACATACCGCCCCGACGCATCACCACTGTATTCACGGCGCCTATGGATTTTGCGGTCGGATCAACCGAGTCCAGATATTTCATGATTCCTTGCTTGTGCGGAATTGTGATGCTGAAGCCATGCAACATCGGCGCCACTTCTTTCATGAAGCGACGCAAGTTGACCACGGGAAACCTGCAGTACACGGCCTTGATTCCGGCTTTACGAAAAAGAGGATTGTGAACGTACACACCCTTACTTTGCCGGACCGGGTTTCCAATCACACCAAAGACTTTTGTTGATGAACGAATCCCGTTCACATGGTACACATCCTGAAGTTCGGCGGCCCGAATCTGTCCGGGGGCGGCGGGATCTCCGGTTTCCACTGAAGCGTAGGTGGCCCACCCGCCCCACTTCTTATAGAGAACTCTGCTAGCTTCCCCGCATTCTCCCATCCCGATCGCAATCGCCTTCCGCCGGTCTTTCTTCGCCAAAGACAGAAACCGTACCGCAAGATTCAAATCGCATGCATCATGCGCGTCGAAAGCAAGCTTCACAATTCCGGCGCCGGTTCGATTCAGAGCACGATACACACTGTTCACAACGGGACGCGTCATGAAGACATGATGCGAAACGATGAGCCTGGATTTCGCCCCCGGGTAACGGGTGAATTGTTCTATCGTGTGTTTGCCGGAGTTCAGTTCGATATCAATAAATGAGGCCCCGAGGCGCAGCGCATATTTGAGAATTTCGAGACGCTCCATCTCATTGCCGTCAAAAGCGCCGCCCTCCCATCGTGGTCTATACGTAAATACTGTCGGCTTTGTGCCCGCCACAAGAAGAACGGGCACGCTGAAATTCCGGATAAGGTCCAACCGGAATTCAAATGCATCCGCGTATCTGGCGGAGCGCGCGATTTGAGCCAGCGCTTCTCTCATTGTCGGCCCGGTGATGGAAACAATGATCATCGTCTTGTCAATCCATCAATGATCTTATCGGGAACGGGAACGCCAACGAGACATTTTCCAATTGTCTTCAGCAAAACAAACCTGGTTCCGCCATCATCATTTTTCTTATCCAACGCTAGCGAGGACCGGAACGCGCGCAAGTTCATTCCTGCAGGAAAGCGAACCGGTAGTTTCAATGCCTGGAGAAGGTTG
Organism: uncultured Chitinophagales bacterium; assembly: GCA_964550275.1. Lineage (GTDB taxonomy): Bacteria > Bacteroidota > Ignavibacteria > UBA10030 > UBA6906 > CAZJYO01. The sequence goes on along the minus strand of CAZJYO010000056.1, from coordinate 4,514 downwards.
AGTACACGGAATCGATCCCGCTGTAAGAGAAGTCCCATGTGTTCGGCAATAAGCATTTCCGAGGCCATTCCCATCGAAACAGCTTCGCCGTGCTTCATTGTAAAACCCGTTGCCGATTCAACCGCGTGACCAATGGTATGCCCGACGTTGAGTACTTTCCTGACGTCATCTTCTCTTTCGTCGAGCGACACAACTGATGACTTTAATCCGACAGATTCTTTGATGAGCTTGGTCATAAATGCAGTATCGCGTTTTTGGATCTTGACGATATTGCGTTCGAGAAGAGCGAAGAGTCCTTTGTCCAGCGCCGCCGCAATCTTCACAACTTCCGCAAGTCCGTTGCGGAACTCGCGCGCAGGAAGCGTTGAGAGCAGGTGAGGGTCGATGAGAACCATCTCCGGCTGATGAAAGGCGCCCACAAGATTCTTCCCGAGCGGATGATTGATGCCGACTTTTCCGCCGATACTGCTGTCAACTTGCGCAAGAAGCGTTGTGGGAACATGAAGATAGCGGACACCCCGCAGAATCGTCGCGGCAACATAGCCCGCAACGTCGCCAGCAACGCCGCCGCCAACGGCAATGATGATGCTGTTCCGCCGGATGCCGTTGCGCAGAAGCTCCGAGTGCAATGCATGAACGATGCGGCCGTTCTTGGATTCCTCGCCTGATGGGAAGTCCAGCAACGTGACCGATCGAGTCCGTTGAATCAATGCGCGCTGAAGTCGACGACCGTACAACCCGGCCGTGCGATCATCGCCAATAATAAATAGAGCTCCGGCAGGATACGCCTTGCCCACAAGCCCGGCAATCCGCCCGAACAACCCGGGCTGAATGAGAATATTGTACGAGGATTTCTTTCGCGGAAGCGATACTGTAATCATACGTTCGGACGTAGCTGCCAACAAAAAACCTTCACCCGAGATTGATGAAGGTTAAGCGTTCCGCATTTGAGAAGCAAGGAAACGCTATTGAAGCAAGGACTTCATTCCGGAACGAACCAATGACGAGTCAAGCCCAGCTTTCGCTGCCATATCGAGGATGTGTCGCACGCTATCGGCGTACCCCAAACGCGCATACAGCAACGCGGCGCCGGTATATGCATTGAGAAAACCCGGATCGCGTTCCATTGCCTTCCGGTAGGAAGCCATTGCTTCCGGACGCTGACCAAGCGCTTCCAGAACCACGCCGTAATTGAACAACACATCCGAAGAATCCAAACCCGCATCAAGTGCCTGGTGATACACAGCGGCTGCGTTTTCCACCAAATGCGCGTGCGCGTACAGGTTTCCGAGATTGACATACGCATCACGGTATGACCCTTTGGCAAGGATTGCCTGCGTGTACGATTGGATCGCCTGAAGCGTATCTCCCGCGGCTTCGTACGCCGCCCCAAGATTGAAATGCAGTATCGCATTGCGCGCATCAAACCGAAGCCCTTCCGTGTACGTTGCAATCGCCTCAGAAAGAAGATTTTGCTTCATATAAGCCCCGCCCAGATTGATGTACCCCATGGCTTGTCCGGGAGTTTGCCGGATCAATATACGGTATGCTTCCATGGCTTCCGACAGTTTTCCCTGTTGCTCGAGTGCTACTCCGACATTAAACAATGCTTCTGCATTGGTCCCGTGATGTCTCAGAACAAAATAGTAGTGCTCCATCGCCTCTTTGCGTTCTCCCCTCGCAAGAAGGATATTTCCGAGGTTGTTGTGAGCAGGGAGATACAATGAATCCAACTCGATGACCTTCCGGTACGAAAACTCCGCCTTGTCCACTTTTCCCTGCTTCTCCTGGACAAAACCGAGATTGATCCATCCATGTGTTGCCGTGGAATCGTTACGAATTGTCTGGGCATAGTAAGAGAGCGCACTATCCACGTCACCATTATAGAAGAATGCAACTCCAAGCGGAACCAGCGTTAATGTTGACGGTTCTCCTGCGGCACGCACAGCGTATCTCCACAACGAAAGCGAATCCTTCCAGTAAGGCATCTGACGCCCTGACAACACTGCATAGGCAATGAGAACGCATGCCGCAACCGAAAAGACAACTCTGGCGGAGATTCTTGAAACCAGATAAACAGCAGCGCCGCCCAGAAGCACACACAATCCAACAGAAGGAAGATACGTGTAGCGGTCAGCCCACGGTTGAATACCCGCGGAGTGACCGAAAAAAGTCATGAGAAGAAACAGGACGAAGAAACCCAATCCCGCGGGAACATACGTCCGCCACTTAACAATCATCGCGGTTGCAATTCCAACAACGACCAGCGTTACCAATGCATATGCGATCGAAAGCCCGATCGCCGGCGGAAGGTACACAGGCATTAAATTGAACGGGGCAATGAACTTGAAGAGATAAAACGTTGGAGAATACAACGGGAAAAGGAATTTCTCTACCTCTGTAACGCCCTTCAGCACCAACGGAGTCTGTTCCCTGCCTGCGGAGATGACAGAAATAATTGCGATGACCCCGCTGATGAGAATTCCCGGAATTTTTTCCCGCAGGCGCGTGCGAAGAATATTTCCCAAACTCTGACGCTCCAGCAACAGCCAGTCGAGCATGAGAAGTACAACCGGAAAGATGATGGCAATAGTTTTTGTGAGTGCCGCAAGGAGGAACAGAATCCACGCGAAGGTCAGCATTCGTTTTGCGCCTTGCTTTCCGCGATCACGGACATAGCGCAAGTAGCACATGAACGCGGGCAGGAGGAAAAACGACATCAGAATATCTTTTCTGTCGGAAACCCAGGAGACGGATTCGACCCGAAGGGGGTGCAGGGAGAACAACAAGCCGGCAATGACCGCGCCGGACAAGAGCATGATATCATTCCCGCTTCCGAAAACACGGCGCAGCACCATAAGCGCCAGAAGAAAAACCCATCCGGCATTCAATGCATGAAGAAGGACGTTGGTAAGGTGGTGACCGCGCGGATCCAGTCCGTAGAGGCTGTAATCAACCGCATGAGACAGAAGTGTCAGCGGCGTGTAGGACTTGAAGTACCTGTTCGTAAATATCCAGCGGATATTCTCCGGAGCAAGAGACCTGATATTGGGATTCTCGTACACATACTTCTCGTCGTCGTAGCGCAAAAACTCATTGTTCAACGAGGGCATGAACATCGCAAAGCTGATGACAACGACAATAAGACCGGCTATCCAGATATTCGTTCGAGACATGCTTTCAGTAATCCCTTCGAAAAAAGTCGCCCAAACTTACCAAAGCGATGAAGGAATGTCAAGGCAAAGGCCTCTCTTCCCACTTCTTTTTGAAAAGAAGTGGACAAGTCCCGCTTTACGGGATCCCGCTTTGTTTTATTGTTTTGTTGGTTGCGGGAAAAACTTTCGGAATCGCCTGCCTTGCCGGCAGGCAGGCAAACCCTGCACTCGTTCATGGTCGGAAAGTTGGAGTGTGCAGTTGGTATTCCCTCCCACACCGCCTGCGATTCCGAGGGCCGTGTACGAAGAAACTACCCTTGTTAGGAAAATGTGTCCGGATTCGAGGTACGCGTGTCAAACTGATACACTGCCAGCTCTCTGGCAACTGGAAACCAACTTTTGTATCTTCGTTGCGTATCATACCACGAGTCGCGTTCTGAATTGCCCTTCCAGGGTTGTACTTTCCCGGTTATTTCACAGGAGAAAAAATGCAAAAACGTCTAATCGTCTCTCCGCTATGCGCGCTTCTCTTCGCTGCATCATCGCTTTTCGGCCAGCAACTCGATATGAGCCTGCTTGAAAACATGAAGCCGCGCAACATCGGCCCGGCAGGAATGAGCGGAAGAGTCACGGCAATCGCGGTAGTCAGAAACAATCCCTCAATTATCTATATCGGCAGCGCCTCTGGCGGACTCTGGAAATCCACAGGCGGAGGTATTCGCTGGGAGCCTATCTTTGACACGATGGCTGTGGCTTCGATCGGAGCGATTGCCATCGACCAATCAAACCCGGACGTGGTTTGGGTGGGCACGGGCGAAGGCAATCCGCGCAACAGCCAGACCAGCGGCAACGGAGTCTATAAAAGTATTGATGGCGGAAGAACGTGGACACATCTCGGGCTTGACCGCACGCGCAATATCCATCGCTTGATTATTGATCCGTCAAACAATGATGTAGTGTATGTCGGCGCGCAAGGTTCGGCTTTTGGCGAATCTCCTGACCGCGGCGTTTTCAAAACAATCGATGGCGGGAAAACATGGACCAAGGTTCTCCATGTCGATACCAAAACCGGCATCGCCGACCTTGTTATGGATCCTGCAAATCCAAAAAAACTCATCGCGGCGATGTGGCAATTCCGAAGATGGCCCTGGATTTTCAACTCCGGCGGACCCGGCTCAGGGTTGTACGTTACGTATGACGGAGGAGCAACTTGGAAGAAACGCACGGATGAAGACGGACTTCCCAAGGGAGACCTCGGGCGCATTGGTCTTGCGATTGCCGCAAGCGATCCCAATAGAGTGTATGCCCTTATCGAAGCCCAGAAGAATGCTCTTTACCGCTCTGATGACGGCGGATGGA
>CAZJYO010000055.1:0-12450 GCA_964550275.1 uncultured Chitinophagales bacterium | reverse complement strand
ATTCCCCGTGGGAAAGTTCTTCAGCAACCAATGTTGCAACCTCTTGCCCGAGCAACGTAAAGACGGCAAGTCGGACAAAGGACTGCTGGGGAATTGAGAACTGGACAGCAGTTACAGGGTTGAACGGATTCGGGTAATTCTGCTGGAGAGCAAATCCACCCGGAAGGTTCGGGCTTCGAAGAGTAACGGAGGCCACCGGTTCAATGCTGACGTCGTCGAGATGAACGAAGTATCCGTTCTGTCCCGCATTCAGGTAGTAGCGAAATCCAATGTAAACATCCTGCCCCGGGAACCCCGAAAGACTGAGGACATACTGGGTGAACTGACCATAGGGTGAACCCGCAGGCCAGAAGATTGTCCCCAAGCGCGTGGTATGCGAGGCCGGCAGTGAGTCTGTTGTACTGACCCACACTTGTATGCTGTCAGAATACACACCGCCGCCTGAGGCAAAGAATCGAACAACTCCAGCGGATTGGATGGCGCCGACTCGCGGCGAGATCAACCATGCATCCGCAATGCCCGGTTGGCCGGTGGTATCAAGCCCGGCCTGAAAGCCAACACCAATGGCGCGAAGGCCGCCGTGCGCAATCGCCGATTTCGTGGCAATACCGGGCAAAGGATCACCCGTCGCCCTGACTGCCCAGTTCCAATCGTTGAAAATAGGATGCGGAGATGTATTCCACACACTCCAGCCCGGAGGAAGAGTACCAGACTCAAAATCCTCCAGCAACGGAGTCTGTGAAAATACCTGAAAGGAAAAACACAACGCGGACACCAGAGTGAGATACAGCCGGTTCATTCGCAAACCCTGCATGGTGCAACATGAATGCCGGTTTCATCATACTCAGACAATAATTCAATTGCAAGAATGGATGGTTGTGTAGCGCGCGGGATAGCGACGTGGTACAGCAGGTTCTACAACTTACCTTCAAAACGGGCTACGGTAAAGGAGTCGTCCTTGTTTGTCACCCGCAGAGTCGTCGTCGATCTCCGGATAACATGATTGGGATAGAACTTCTGCAAGAGATACTGTGCACTGTCTAGACTTGCAAAATGTGTTACTTCGACTTTTCTCCGGGTGTCGGTTGAAAGAGACATGAATCCGGATATTTGCTTAATGCGCATGATGATCACCAAATAAGATATTGAAGGTTCAGAGAAGAGGGAGGAAAAGAGCTGGAAGCTCATTACTTGATAAGGCCAAATCCGTGCCAACTGAAAATGGGCAAAAACGACGTTCCCGTGGCGACATGCAGCAAGGGATGCCCCCTTTTTTCACAGTCCTGTTTGCGCTGTGCGTATATTCTTTACACGTGAGGGGATGACATGGAATGGGAATCCGCGATAATCCTCGCGGTACTTTTCTTCGGGGTTTCGGCTTTGTATTCAAGTGTGGGGCACGGGGGGGCTTCCGGTTACCTTGCGACAATGGCCCTTATCGGCGTAAGTCCGGTCGTTATGAAGCCGACCGCACTGATACTGAACATTCTTGTAGCGGGTATTGCGGCAATCAGATTTCTAAAGATGGGGTTTTTTTCATGGCGTCTATTCTGGCCCTTCGCAATCGCATCAATACCATGCGCTTACATCGGCGGCACAATCAACCTGCCGGCGACGGCATATAAACAAATTCTCGGCCTGGTGTTGTTGTTTTCAGCAGTCCGATTAATCCTCATCGCGGAGAAGCACCACGTCCCGTTGTCAAAACCGCCGGCGGTATGGCTCGCCATGCTTTTGGGGGGCGCTCTGGGCTTGCTGGCAGGATTGACGGGAGTCGGGGGAGGAATTTTCCTGAGCCCTCTTCTCCTCTTTGCACGGTGGGCGGAGATTCGTCAAACGTCAGGAATTGCCGCGCTGTTTATTCTCGTCAATTCTCTGTCCGGACTGGCAGGATATTCTTCCGCGGGCTTTGCAATTCCATCATATTTTCCTCTGTGGGGAACAGCGGTTGTCGCGGGTGGTTGGATCGGGTCAGCAATGGGGAGCAACAGGGTTGAACCTGTCATGCTCAAAAAACTTCTGGGAGTTGTCCTGGCCATCGCAGGATTCAAACTCCTTCTGACATAAGAAAGAGTTTGGCCTTACTTAAGCGCCTTCACCTTTGTCCTGGATTTCAACGGGGTCACTTCAGGATGATGGAACTCGTGCTTCCTCAACCGGTATCCCACGCAGACATTCGTAACACCAAGAAGACTGCCTGCCTTCAACTTATCAAAGTTGGTTTTGAGCAGAGCCCTGCGAAGAAGACTTTTCTCTATTGATTCAAGCACGGCCGGCAAAACGACTTTCTTTCCGTTCATAATACTGCTCAGTGTTTCCCGGATGGCGGTGATCTCGTCAACAAATCCTGTCGGCAGTATCAACTCGTCGCCGGGCGAAATAGTCATCGCTTCTTCAATTAGATGACGAAGCTCCCTGACGTTATCATACCAAGAGTATGATGACAATTCACGCAGAGTCTCGCTACCGGCCTTCGGATGGCTCATCAATGCCCGTTCTTCGACAAATTCATGAATGAATGCGGGGATATCGTCGATGCGCTCGCGCAACGGCGGTACGAAGATGTGCTCGGACGAGCGCACTGCTTCCGCAATCGCAAGCGAGATGAACCGGCCCTTGATGAGTTCCGGCCAGGGAGCGGGAATCGAAAGAATAACACGAAAGCGCGGCGAGTGTTTTCCCATGCTTGATTGCATCATCGCCCGACCGATCCAACTCTGGCCTGCTACGCTGAACCGGTGAATATTTTTGACAAACACCGTTGCTGTATCCGTGAGGAAAGGCAATGGTGTCCGCACCATTCCTTCAACACGCTTCCTATCCTCATTGAAAAGAACAGCCATCACTTCCGCATCGGGCGTCTCGGGATAGACCTCATAGAACGCACCCGGTGCTTCCGAGGAAGCATAATGAATCTGTTTTGCAACATGGCGTTTTCCAACGCCGGATTCACCGGCGATGAGAACATGTGTTCGGGAAGATGCTGCGGAGAGAATGCCCGTCCGCAGTGATTGGGCGGCGGGACTTGTTCCTACGATGTGAAAGCGTTGTTGCCTGGTACGAGCTGCTGTTGACATACTACCCGATTGTTGTATGCGACAGATTTCCGGAAAAGCACTGCCAAAAGCAATCTACGAATTAGCGCATACTCTGTCAACTGACTTACCGCAAAAAATTTCGTCTCATTCTCACGAAAACGAACCGACTGCAGTCCGAATTCTGTCAAGCGCCTTCGTGATATTTTCAACGGAGTTCGCATAAGAGAACCTCAGATAGCCCTCTCCATACGCGCCAAAGGCCGTTCCTGAAAGACATGCAACCCCTGCTTGTTCAAGAAGATGATCGGCGAGAACCTTCGACGGCTTTCCCGTGCCGGTGATATTCGGGAAAACATAAAACGCCCCCAGCGGCCGGTGGCATCGGAACCCCGGAATCGCATTCAATCCATCCACGATCACATCCCTGCGGCGGGTAAACTCCTTCACCATGTCATCAATCTCATTCTGCGGTCCGGAGAGCGCGCTGACTCCGGCCATCTGAACAAAACTTGCCGTGCATGAATTGCTGTTGATCTGCAGCTGGGCAACTTTGGGAACCAGTTCCTCCGGCATGATGCCGAAGCCCAATCGCCAGCCGGTCATCGCGAATGTTTTTGAGAACCCGTCCAGAATAACCGTGCGCTCCGGCATTCCCGGAAATGCTGTGATGCTGACGTGCTCAAAACCGTCATACAAAATACGACTATAGATTTCATCAGAGAGAACAATCAGGTCATGCTTCACCGCCAGGTCCGCAATTCTTCTCGTATCTTCTTTCGTCAGAATTCCTCCGGTGGGGTTTCCGGGCGTGTTAATGATGAGCATGCGCGTTTTCGGCGTGATGAGCCGTTCCAGTTCGTCAATGTCGGCACGAAACTGCTTTTCTTCGCGTAACGGCAGCGGCACCGGCTTGCCGCCGACAAAGTTGATCACGGATTCATAAATGGGAAAGCCCGGATTCGGATAAATCACTTCATCCCCCTCATCCACACACGCCATAATCACGAAGAACATGATCGGCTTTCCACCGGGAGTCACCACCACCTGATTCTGATGAAATGGCACGCCGAGCCGCGCACTCATGTTGTCCGCGATGGCCTTGCGAAGAGCGGGAAGGCCCGGCGCAGGCCCGTAATGCGTGAAGCCGTTGTCAAGCGCCTGCTTCGCGGCCGAGCGGATGAACCCCGGAGTGTCAAAATCCGGTTCGCCGATTTCAAGGTGGACGATATCCTTCCCTTGTGCTTCAAGCGCACGGGCACGGACGAGAACTTCAAACGCCGTTTCCGTTCCAAGCGTTTTCATACGTTTGGCTATGTGCATGAGTGTCCCTCGCTTTGAGAATGCATGATGTGGTGTTGAGCGAATGGAATGAACAGCGAGATCGATGCGTGAAGTTAGCAAAACGAACCCTGAGGAGCAAGACGTTCACTGAAGAAAACAAAAGCTCCGCCCTGTTCTTTGAGCGGAGCTTCCTATCAACAATCACTTATGTTATTCCGGCTGGAGTACCGAAACTTGGACAGACCGCTTTCTGAATCGGGAAAATATTGACACACTCACCCGCACGAAGAATGCAGGGAAACGTTCGCGAAGACTGTCAATCCAGATGTACACCACGGGCACCAGCACAAGCGTCAACAAAAGCGAACTGATGAGTCCGCCGACAATTGCCCAGGCAAGGCCGCTCTTCCATTCGGCCCCTGCTTCCGTACTCATGGCAATCGGAAGCATACCGAACACCATTGCCACCGTTGTCATCATAATCGGCCGCAACCGCGCTCTTCCCGCTTCCAGTAACGCGTCATGCGGAGTAAGTCCATGGCTTGCGCGCGTTTGGTTCGCGCGATCCACAAGGAGAATGGCATTCTTCCCCACAAGCCCGACAAGCATGATGATACCGAGAATCGAGAAGATACTCAGCGACTTCATCGTCAATGCAAGTGCCAGCAATGCGCCAATCAACGCAACGGGAACGGAGAACATCACCACAAATGGATACACGTATGAATCATACAACGCAACCATAATCATGTACATGAAGAGAATCGCGGCACCAAGGGCGAGGGCGAGACTGTCAAATCCCTCCGATTGGTTTTGAAGGTCGCCCTTGTACGCAATCGTTATTCCCTCAGGCAACGCGAGACCTGCCACGGCCTTCTGAATATCTTCGCCAATGCTTCCACTGGGCCTGCCAACCGCCTGCGAAAACACCGTCACGGAGGGATTGCGATCCTGTCGCTGGAGTTTTGTTGGACCGGTTGCCTGATAGATTGTTGCAAACTGCTTCAGCTCAACGAGCTGACCTGTCCGGTTCACAAATGTCACGCTCCCGATATCGGAAGTCGATGAGCGGTTGAACTCATCGAGCACGATCCGGATTTTGTATTCATGGTCTCCCTCGCGGAATTTTGAATCGTCATCGCCGCTGAATGCCACGCGCAGGGTTTGACCAACCTCTGCTACTGTCAGCCCGAACGAGGCCATCTTCTGCCGGTCGATTTCGACCCGTGTTTCCGGTTTCCCTTCCTCTGAAGAGAGACGAACATCAGCCGTGCCCGGAATTTTCCTGATGGCGTCTGCAATGGCAGAGGACGCCAGGCGTGCATCGGCGTACGAGGTTCCGCTTACCACGATTTGAATCGGCGTTTGATTCGCCATGCCGAAAATTCCGATAGGATTGGCGCGCACTTTCGCGCCCGGAATGCCGCTCAAAAGCTGTTTGATCTCCTCCGCAACATCATCCGTGTTTTTCATCCGTTCTTCTTTGGGCACCAGCGCGATATTCAACTCGGCAATGTTGTTGGAGGATTGCGAGAGAAAGCCATCGCTGGAGGCGCCGACGTTGACAAACATCTTCCGGACTTCGGGAATCGTGGAAATCATCTCCTCGGCGGTTTGCGTAACCGCATTGGTATTCTCAAGTGTGGACCCCGGAGGAAGTTCCAGCGTCACGGCAAACTCACCGCGATCAGCCACTGCAATAAACTCCGAGCCGATAAACCCGAATGGAACAAGGGCAAACGAAGCCACAAACAGCGCAATCGTTACGCCCACGACTTTGCCCCTATGGGCAAGTCCCCATTCAAGAATTGTGATGTATAAAGCGGTCATCCGTTCAAAGACTCCCTCAAACCACAATCCGAATTTCCCAAGCAACGAGCCCCTGGTGAGATGTTCCAGTTTTGCAAATCGTGAAGCAAGCAACGGTGTGACGGTGAACGAGACAAACAAGCTCATCATGGTTGAAAAGACAACCGTCAACGCGAATTCACGCATGATGTTTCCCACAAGTCCGCTGACGAGGGCAAGCGGAAGAAACACCACGACGTCGACAAGGGTGATGGAGAGTGCCGCGAAGCCGATTTCATTTCTCCCCTTCAATGCCGCTTGGGCCGGCTGATCCCCTTTTTCCAAATAGTGGTAGATGTTTTCCAACACAACAATCGAATCATCAACGAGAATTCCGACGACCAGCGACAGGCCCAGCAGTGTCATGAGATTCAACGTCAGTCCGAATGCATACATTGCGATGAACGTCGAAATGAGCGACGCGGGGATGGCAATCATGACGATGATGGAATTCCTGATACTGTGGAGAAACGCGAGCATGACAATGGCGACGAGAATGATGGCCAGCGTCAAATCCTTCTTGACGGCGTTCGCGGCGTCCAGCGTAAACGTCGAGCCATCCTGAGCGATATCGAAGGTCAACCCGCTGCTCTTATAAAGATGTTCGATGACGGGGATCTCTTTGCGCACCAGGGCGCTTACATCCACCGTGTTGGCATCGGATTGCTTTGAGACCAGAATACCAATGGAGGAGACTCCGTCAATACGACTCAAGCGGGAGTATTCCATGCGGCCATCTTCAACCTCGGCGATATCAGCAATCGTAATATCACCGCCCTGTTTTGACCGGGCGATCACTGATTTGCGCAAGTCGTCCACCGACGTAAATTTTCCGGCAATGCGAACAATGTATTGCTCGTTTCCTTCCTCCACCTTGCCGGTCGGAAAATCAAGGTTCGCGGCCTTAATTGCCTGGGTTACCTGTACAAGCGACAGTCCGTACGACCGGAGACGCCGGGGATCAATGTTCACTCTGATCTCCCGCTCGTCACCGCCGATCAACGTGATTTGCCCGACTCCGGGGATCTTTGCGAGGAGCGGTTGAACCTTGTCTTTCACCAGCTGATAAAACTCGCGTGACGGCATGGTTCCCGTAACGCCCATACGCAGTACGGGCATCTCATCAATTGCAAATTTTGAAACAGTGGGAGTACGCGCGCCTTCCGGCAATTGCGACGAAACTTCATTTACTTTGCGCTGAACATCCTGCAGAGCAAGGTTGACGTTCGCAGACATGACAAATTCAATAGCAACAATGGAAACCCCCTCCGCGGAAGTGCCGCTCACGGTCTTGATTTTGTCAACACCGGAGACCGCATCCTCCAGTAACTTCGTTACAGATGTTTCCACTTCGCTGGGAGAAGCACCCGGGTACACCGTTGCCACCGTGATGAACGGGGGCGTAATCTTGGGAAGCAGTTCATACTTGAGCTGGCTGAAGCTGAAAACTCCAAGGACACCCAGCGCCGCAAAGAGCACAACGATGAGTGAGGGACGTTTGATGGAAAGTTCGGTGAGCGTCATTGTTCGATTCCACCCTTTCCATCCACAACCTCCACCGGTTCTCCATCCTTGAGGTTATTCTGCCCATTCACGACAACCGCTTCGCCCTCCCGCAGGCCCTGCAAGACCGCAATATCATTTCCCGCCGCATCACCAACGACAATAGTTCGCAGGGTCACGATGTTGTTCTCAACCACAAATACGCGCGAATCCTGCACACTACCGATGAGCGCGATGCGCGGCACAGAAAGCATTTTTGCATTTCCGGTGGAGGTGAAATGCACGCGACCAAACATGCCGGCTTTGAGTGGTTGATCTTTGCTGTTCGGCAGTCCGATTTCCACCGGATACGTATGTGATTCATCCGCCTTGGCGCTGATCGTGGTGACCTTGCCGGAAAATTTCCTGCCGGGATAGACATCCGTGGTGATATCCACCGGGTCTCCGACCTTGAGTTTGAAGACGTCGCTCTCCGCGATATTGAGCTTCACTTTCAGCCGGGAAATATCAATCACGTTTGCCACAACCATGCCGGGTTGAACCATTGCGCCGACATCGACTGTCCGCGCGGTAACAATACCGGAAATGGGTGTGGTGATTTTCGTATCGCGAAATTCCTTTCGGGCTTTGATGAAATTCGACTCGGCAATCTTGAACGCCTGCCATGCATTATCCTTTTGCCATTCCGTTGTGGCATTTTCAGACCGAAGCGCCGCATAACGCTCAGCATCACGTTTTGCCCGTTCGTAGTTCACCTCTGCTTTGATGAACTCTGATTTTTTGAGTTCCTCATCCACCTGAACGAGCGTTGAACCGGCGTTTTTCGTTTGTCCCACCTCGGCGTTAACAACCGTCACGCGTCCCTGCGTTTCTGAAACAATCGCCACGTCGTTATTCGCCACGATCGTGCCGACGAGCGAGAGTGATTGCGACAGTGTTGAAGTTTTCACCCGCGCCACGCTCACACGCATCGTTGTGTGCGTTGCCGTCCTTGCCTTGGCCTGCATGATGCTTTTGTTGTTCCAGAGAATCGCCGCTACAATGACGATCGCAATGCCTATCCCGACGTAAATCTTCGACCTCTTCATACCTGCTCCATTGGATATGTGTGCGTTCATTTTCCGACTGCCTTGTGCAACCGCGCGACCGCAAGTTCATGATCGACCAGCGCGGTGGTGTATTGTGTTTTCGCCCGCAAGAGGGCAACCTCCGCATCAAGAAGGTCACTGTTCAGTGCCATACCTTCTTTGAATTGCGCCGATGTTACCCTGTAGCTTTCTTCCGCCTGCCGGACTGCTTGTGCTGAAAGATCCGTCCGGTCCTTCGCCTGTCGGACGCTCAGATAACTTTGCGTGACCTCCAGCGTAATGCCGTCCTGCATCTGGGAGAGTCCATCCTTTGCTTCGTGGTACTGCGCGGCGGCCTGGTCCGATTGATGGGACGTTTTCAGCCAATTCCAGATATCGAGCGACATGCCAAGCGAAACATCCCATGTGTCTTTGAAGATATCCACGACGGGCTGAATGCGAATGTTCGGCTTTGAGTAATAGTAATTCGCCGAAAGATAGATCTGAGGCCACCAGCTTGAATTTGCGACAGTGATTCCTTGTTCAGCGGCTTTCACCCTGAAGTCCATTGCGGCGAGCTCGGGACGGTACTCGCCCGCCAATCTCAAAAGACTCTCAAGCGAATCCACCCGGCTTATGCTGCCTGTGACGCTTGTTTCCAACGCAATTGGCGTATCAAGCGGAATTCCCATCGCGTTGTTCAGTCCAATCAGCGCGAGCCTCACACCGTTATCCGCTTCTACCTGGCGAAGCTGGGCCTCCGAAAGCTGGACCTGAACCTTCAGCACATCATTGATGGTCGCCATCCCTTGTGCCATGAGATTTTCAGCATCGCGTTGATGCGCCCTCATTTGCTCAACATTTTCATCAACCACTTTTTTCAGTTCTTTCGCTTTGAACAATGTCCAGTACGCTACTTTCGTGTTGTAAGCAACATCGGCTTTGTTGGCACTATGGACTTGTTCTGATGCACGGACCGCGTACTCCGCCGCATCAGCGCTGGCCGAGAGCCGGAAGCCGGTGAAAAGCGGCATCTCAAGCGTTCCTCTGAGATAGAAATAATTCGGGACGGAGGGGGAAAGCGTATAGGATCCGCCGCCCAAGGCCGGGGGAAGAGCAATACTGAATGGCGGAATTTCACTGTAGCGCGTGTATGATGCACCAAGTTTTAACGAAGGGAGACGCGTGCTGTTAATCTCGGCTGACCGTGCGTCTGCGTAGTTGAGCCGCATGAGGGAGGCATGCAGCGTCTTGTTATTCTCCAACGCGAGCTGAACGGCTTTGTCCGCGGTTAGGGTCAGTTCAGACGGTCCGGCAACAACCCGCGTGCCGGCTAGTGTCACAAAACCAATGAACGCAAGAATATGTTTCCTTGTCATGGCGGGCATTCTCCTGTCACTCGCTAACAAATTCGGGAAACTCTTTTTTGGCGCGGTCGGTCATCAGCGCTTCGATCAGCAATGCGTTTGATTTGCGCATCGTGTCTTCGAGATCAACATTGAGCATCTCCTTCCAGTACGCGCCGTTACGGTCAATCTGCCGCATCAATCCGTTGCAATTGGACCACAACATCACGGCCAGCTGGTTCGGGTCTGTTCCTTCTTCCAGCACTCCTTCATCAATTGCTTGCCGGACCAGTCCCGTCACAAGACCCCAAATTTTCTGATCCTTGCTTTGGCACAGGCGTTTCATCTCTTCACTCACCTGGGAGTGCAGTTGTTCGCTTTCGAGGAAGTAATACATGCGGAAGTAGTCACGGTGCTTGTTGAAGAACTCAAGGTATGCCTCGCCGAGTTTTCGAATCCTGACGAGAATCGGCTCATCGCCGGCAGTTGCCTCAGCCATCATCGTGTACAGGATTTCACCTCCCCGCATCGTCGCGGCCAAGTAGAGATCCTCTTTGCTTTTGTAGTAGAGATAGAGCGTGCTTTTGCCGAGTTCTGCCGCCTCGGCTATTTCATCCATTGTTGCTGCTGCCAGGCCCTTTTCGGCAAATATCTTCTCTGCCGAGTCAATAATGTCTTCTTTCCGCTGTTCCTTCTCCCGTTCTTTTCTTTCCTGGATTCCCATAAATACCCGTTAATTAATTGAATTTGAATGAGTTATGGCACAATACCGACTAAGAGTCAGTAAATGTATTAGAGTATAGTAAATAGTATCACGCTTGTCAAGATAGAAGAATAAAAAATCTACATCAGCACATTTAGTGACTGTGAGTCAGTACGAAAGGGAATCGTTATTGTTGCAATGGGTGGAGAAAAACCTGGGTGGGAAGCATTACTGGATTTTCAGGAGAGCGATTCGGTTTGAGGCCTTGCTACAGGAAGAGATTCAAATTTCCAACCAACTTCTGAACTCAATCCGCCGTTGGTTTGTAGGGAAAAATAATTGCAAAGGCCGCACCTCCAAGATCCGATTTGTTGATGGCTACCTTGCCTCCAAGCTGCTCCGCGCACACCTTGACGGAAAGAAGCCCAAGACCGGTGCCGGATTCTTTAGAGGTATAGAAGGGATCGAAGACTTTTTCTCTCATGTCTTCAGGGATTCCCGGTCCATTGTCATGTACTTCAATGTGTACCTCATCCCCATTTCTCAACAATCGCACATCTATCTTCCCTCCCTTGCCGGTTGCCTCCGCGGCGTTCAGGATGAGATTCACGAGCGTTCGCATCATCATGGTTTTATCCAAAACCACATGCACCGGGCCGGGTGGAATGAAACGTACCTTGCATTCCCTGATCTTCGAGTGCGTGGGAGCAAAGGAGACCACCTTGTCGATGAGTTGAGTGAGGTCAATCGCCTCCAATGTGCCGGCGCTGGTCTGGCGACCGAGAGCCGAAAGACGCACCGTCAGCTCTGAAACCTGCTCGAAGGCGGCTCTGAGATTGGCAACGATACTCGGGTCATCAGATTTATCCAGCACGGGTTTGAGCAGGTGAAGGTTAATCCGGACAACGCTCAACAGATTGCCAATGTCGTGAGAAATTGATGCCGCGAAGATACCCGCCATTGCCCGTCCTTCGGCGCCAGCCAGTGCTTTTTCCTGTCGTAGAATCCGAACCTCCTGGTTGGAGATTTTCCTGAGGAAGAAGAGAGCGACGACAAAGTACAGAGCGCCCGTTGCGAAAACAAAGACAATGCCTTTAATAACCTCGATGCTCTCAAGGTTCTCAACCGACGTGGAAATATCCGCGGCTATTTTGGTGGATATCAGAATGTAGAGCGCGCAAAAGACTACGTACAGAAAGGCAAAAATGAGGGCGATCCTCGATGGCTGCCTCGAAGGTTCGATCTCCCGGGGCAGGGCAACATTATCAGGTTGATACGGCGCGTTCATTGGGCGACAGATAGTGGATATACAGTTCGCAGGATGCAATATGTTGCTTTTGGTGGTGATAATCCATCCCCGTTCTCTCTGATTTCAACCACAAAATTATCTAATGGCATCTCCCCTGTTGATTCAATATATTTGAACATCAACTGTTGACGAACAGAGCTTCTCTTGGACGCTTAGCTCAGTCTGATTCCGACTGGACTTGGCGGTTCTCAGCCAAGGACATTGTCGGAATCAGGATCCCCGCCTGCCTCACCGATTCACTGCGGCGGGCAGGCCGCTAAAGGCGGGACTGGTTTGCAAGACGGAAGATATGTTTTAGTTTTGGACGCTTAGCTCAGCTGGTTCAGAGCGCCGCCCTTACAAGGCGGAGGTCGTA
>CAZJYO010000054.1:0-12555 GCA_964550275.1 uncultured Chitinophagales bacterium | reverse complement strand
ACGCCCTGAGCCGCGGGTCTGATAGCTCTGTCAATATCCTGTGATGATGCTGTCATGATGATTCCGGTTATGAGGACGAACAATATTCCAGGGTACAAGGAGGTTCTCATTCCACACCGCCTTTCTTTTCAATAGTCTGTCGTTCTGCCGCAAGGTCGGTCTTTCCTTGCGGAACTACGCTGAGAACAACCTTGCCGGAAGTATAGATCTTCTTTGCGAGGTCTTGAACTTCCTCGGGCGTGATTCCGTCGAAGCGCGCAAGCTCCTTGTTGAAGTTATTCGGATCCCCGGTAAGCGTGAAGTAGGTCGCAAGACTGTTTGCCTTGCCGAGGACGGTTGACCTGCTGTTTATCAGACTGCTTTCTTTCCAGTTCAAAGACATCTGGATCTCTTTTTCGGTAACGCCATCCTTTAGAATCTTCTGGAGTTCCTCATCAGCAACCTTCTCCATTTCGCTCAGCGTCTTTCCGGGTTTTGCGGTGATCTGAATTCCTGTCATACCGCCGATCTCCATTCCGTTCTGGTACGCCGATACCGATTGGGCAATCTGCTTGTCATACACCATTGTTTTGTAAAGGCGCGAGGTCTTTCCTGCTGAGAGAATATCCGTGAGCACATCAAGCACTGCGTCTTCACGCGTGTTCATTGGGGCACTTGGCCACGCCATATACAACCGGGGAAGCTGTACGCGATCCTCGAATGTCATCCGCTTCTCTTCAGCAAGAGTGAAATCCTGCTTCTCCGGCCTGACAATATCGGTGCCGCGTTTGAAGGGGCCGAAGTATTTCTGAATCCACTCCTTTACCTGCGCGGGTTTGAAATCGCCGGCTACGGAAATCACGGCATTGTTCGGCGCATAGTATATTTTGAAAAATTCCTTTATGTCCTCAAGCGAGGCCGCTGAAAGGTCATCCATGGATCCGATTGTCGGCCAGCTGTACGGATGATTTTCCGGGAAGAGCGCCTTTGAGATTTTCTCCGTTGCCGTCCCGTAAGGAACGTTGTCATAGCTTTGACGCCGCTCATTCTTGACAACGTCACGCTGGTTGTCCAGCTTCTCCTGAGTCATGGCGGGCAAGAGAAACCCCATGCGGTCCGCCTCAAGGTAAATGGCCAGCTCAACGTAGTTGCTCGGCACGACCTCAAAATAGTTTGTGCGGTCAACGTTGGTTGTTCCGTTGATGTTCGCACCAACCTCCTGAAGCAATTTGAAATGCTCGTTGTCGGCAATATGTTGGGAGCCCTGAAACATCATATGTTCGAAGAGGTGGGCGAATCCGGTGCGCTTGAGCTTTTCATTCTTCGAGCCGACATGGTACATGACCACGACTGCCGCAACAGGGGCAGAATGGTCCTCGTGCAGAATCACGGTCATGCCGTTGTCGAGTTTGTACTGCTCGAACGTAACAGCCGGCTGCGCGGTTGCGAGAGTTGTGATCATAAGGGTAAGACACAGTAAGGTTGTCCACCCGAGCGAACGAATCCGTTCCCCCGTTGGTCCTTCCATGAAGGCGTTGGTGGAGTGCATGGGACTGGTTCCAATGATTGTTGTGGATGACGTTGGATTGGTTTTGAATGCTGAAGTTTCGGTGACCAATATCTGAAAAGTGATACGGAAAAGCCACTGCAAAGTTTGGGATATCAAGGTTTCCCGGCGGTTGAAATCGCCTGCATTTTGTTCTATCTTTCATCAAGGAATGATCCATGAAAATCGGCTTGGTTGAAATAGAAAAACCCATTTTGCTCGCACCGATGGAGGATGTTACCGACCTTCCATTCAGGGTGATATGCAAGCGTTTGGGCGCCGACATTGTTTATACGGAATTTGTGAATTCCGAGGGCTTGGTCCGCAACTCTGACAAGACAAGGAAGAAAATGGTCTTTTGGGAGGAGGAGCGTCCCTTTGGAATCCAGATTTACGGCGGCGAAATTCCGTCCATGGAAGGCGCTGCCCGGCTTGCGGAAAGTTTTGAGCCTGACATTATAGACATCAACTGCGGGTGTTGGGTGAGAGATGTAGCACTCAGAGGCGCGGGAGCAGGACTGCTCCGTGACCTGCCGAAGATGGAAAAGCTTGCTTCAACAGTTGTCAATGCGGTGAAGATTCCGGTGACGCTAAAAACGAGATTGGGCTGGGATGCGAAGAGCATCAGGATCGTTGATGTTGCAAAGATGTGTGAACAGGTCGGCATCAAAGCGCTGACCATCCATTGCCGCACGCGCGATCAAGGGCACAAAGGTCCGGTGGATTACTCTTGGATTCCGAAAATCAAGGAAGCCGTATCGATTCCGATTATTGTGAACGGCGATGTGGTAACGCCGCAGAACGTGAAGAACGTTTTCGATGTGACAGGATGCGATGGTGTCATGATTGGTCGTGGTGCTGTTGTCAATCCGTGGATTTTCAAACAGGCAAAATACTATTTGGCGACGGGTGAATTGCTTCCGGAACCGGGTGTAGAAGAACGCGTCGATTTGTTGAAGGAGCATCTCCGGCTCGCCGTGGAATTCAAAGGTGAGCGTTCCGGTGTTATAGAGCTTCGAAAGCACTATTCCGGGTTCTTGCGCGGACTTCCCCATGTTTCAAAGATTCGTACGGAACTGATGCAGTTCACCGAAGCCGCGCCTATCCTCGAGCATCTCACGAGGTTCATGGAGTTCTACAGTCCCGGGTCCGAGTTGGTTCCAGCCGCCTGAAACTGAATCGGAGGATCATCACTCTTTGACGCAAATTCTCCCTTGCCTCTCAGTTCTCTTTTTCGTTCTTTCGTGACGAACATTCATCATTCCACCATCATGCATGCCGATCTGCCCTGAAATAATTCATGGATAAGAAGGCAGTCATTTCCATCCTCGATGAAATGGGAACGCTTCTTGAGTTGAAGGGCGAAAACCCTTTCAAAGCAAGAGCGTATCACAACGCATCCCGCGCTGTTGAAGGCACCACCCAGGATCTTGACACGCTTGTCGAATCCGGTGAAATCCATGAAGTGGAAGGCATCGGTAAGAGTATTGCCGACGTAATTAGCGACCTGATCAAGGAGGGGAATTCCAAAACATACGCCGACCTTCGCAAGGGTTTTCCGGATGGCGTTTTACAGATGCTCCGCATTCAGGGACTCGGCCCGAAGAAGGTAAAAATCCTCTTTGAGAAACTGAAGATCAAAAGCGTTGAAGAGCTGGAAAAAGCTGCGCGCGAAAACAAGCTTGCTGATACCCCCGGCTTCGGTGAAAAGACCGAACAGAATATCCTCAAGGGCATAGAAGCACTTCGAAGAAGAAATGATAAGTCATTGTATTCCAAGGCCTCAAGGGCTGCCCATTCAATTTTTGATTTGCTGGTAAAGGAAACGGGCGTTCAGCGCGGGGAAATCGCCGGAAGTCTCCGCCGGAAGAAAGAAGTCATTGGCGATATCGATCTGATTCTCAGTGCAAAGCCGGCTTTTCATCAGAAACTCATGGACACTTTTGTTCACCACCCGGATGTCCAGACGATTCTGGCCAACGGTGAGACCAAGTCCAGTGTTGTGCTGAAGTCCGGCATCAGTTGCGATTTGCGCATCGTGAGTGACGAGGAGTTTCCTTTTGCCCTGAATTACTTCAGCGGGAGCAAGGAGCACAATGTTGAGATGCGCTCCCGTGCGAGAAAGTACGGATGGAGTTTGAATGAATACGGCTTCTCAACTCTTGATGCCACCGAGACGCGCGGAAAAGCGAAACGCCTCGTGAAGTGCAAGGATGAAAAGGATATTTATGAGGCGCTTGATTTGGACTATGTTCCTCCCGAACTCCGTGAGAACATGGGAGAAATTGAAGCCGCGGAGAAACATGCACTTCCCGCGCTGGTGGATTGGGCCGACCTCAAGGGAACGTTTCACGTTCACACCACATATAGCGATGGCGTCAACACCCTGGAGCAAATGGCCGATGGCGCCAAGAATCTCGGATGGAAATATCTCGGCATCGCTGACCACAGCAAGGTTGCCGTTTACGCAGAAGGGCTTACGGAGGAACGCGTCCGTGAACAGCACAAGGAAATCGATGCGCTCAATAAGCGCATGAAGGGTTTCCGGATTTTCAAAGGAACCGAATGTGATATCCTTGCCAATGGTGACCTCGACTGGTCTGACGCGATGCTCTCCTCGTTTGAGTTTGTGGTTGCCTCGGTTCACGGAAGCTTCAACATGTCCGAAAAAGACATGACGAAGCGCATCATCAAAGCGCTCAAGAACAAACACGTCACGATGCTGGGGCATCCCACCGGACGATTGTTGCTGGAGCGGGACGGCTACCAGGTGGACATGATTCAGGTGATCAACGCCGCATCGGACTATGGCAAAGTCATCGAAATCAATGCGCATCCTATGCGCCTTGATCTTGACTGGCGGCTGTGTAAATACGCAAAAGAAAAGAAAGTGATGATCTCAATTAACCCCGATGCTCACAATGTCGAATCCCTCGGCGACGTCGCGTTTGGTGTTGGCGTTGCGCGCAAGGGTTGGCTGGAAAAACAGGAGGTGCTGAATGCACGCAACCTCAACGGAATCATCGAGTATCTCCATTGCGACTCATAAGGCAAACCGCCTGCTGTTGATTCATCGCCTGACCGAGCAGGCGGTGGACGTGGATGGATTTGTCAACGGGCTCTCCGATGAACAGTTGAAGGAGCGCCCGCAACCAGACGATTGGACGCTTCATGAGTTGGTGGTCCATTTGGCAATGCGTCAGGACATCTTCGTTGACCGTGTGGCACGAATGCTCGTGGAGGAAAAGCCACCGGTTCGTTCCTACAAAGAAGATACCGTCACCGACCGAGAAAGACTTCTGGAGGAACTCGTTCACCACCGCCTCAGGGGGTATCAGGAGCAACGGAAGAATCTTATCGGCTTGCTCTCTTCTCTGGATGATCAGCAGTGGCAGTTGGAGGCACTGCATCCCACGGCGAGACATTACACCGTCGAAAGATGTGTTGAATCATTCATGTGGTTCGAGGCCTCGGTTCTTCGTGAAATGTTTGAGCTGTTTTTTGGAGTGAGGGAATAATGCGATATCAACGCCATGTGTTTGTCTGTGTGAATGAACGTCCGCCGGAAGACCCGAAGGGCAGTTGTCTTGCGAAGGGAAGTGCCGGGGTGAGGGACTTGTTGAAGGATGAATTGAAAAAGCGCGGCTTGAACAAGTTCGTGCGCGCCAACAATGCCGGATGCCTTGATGCGTGTTCGTACGGCGTCAGCATGGTGATTTATCCGGACGGTATTTGGTACGGCGGCGTTACGAAGGAAGATATTCAGGAGATCATCGAGCGGACAATCGTCGGCGGTGAAGTGATTGAACGGCTCGTCGTGAAGAATCCGAATTATCACCCTGACAGCAAGCAGTTTCCACCGCTCAAGACAGTGTGACGCATGGCTCGAATGTCACCCAAGATAGCGAGCAAGCCGGCGGCGAAGTCAAAGCAAAACGGCGTCGATCCCCGCAGTCGCGCGCAGTTGACTCTCAAGCGTTTGCGCAAAGAATTTCCGGAAGCGGCGACCGCACTGTTGCATCAGAATCCGTTTCAGCTTTTGATTGCTACGATCCTTTCCGCCCAGTGTACCGATGAACGCGTCAACATGGTGACGCCGGGATTGTTCAGGAAATATCCCACACCAAAACATTTTGCCACGGCAAACCAGGCCGAGTTGGAAAAGGATATCCGCTCAACCGGATTTTACCGGATGAAGGCGAAGAACATCATTGGATGTAGTAAAGGACTTCTCGAATTGTACAAGGGAATTGTTCCCAAGGCAATTGATCAATTGGTCGTGTTACCGGGAGTAGGGAGGAAGACGGCAAACGTTGTTCTCGGACAAGCATTCGGGATTGCGTCGGGAGTTGTGGTCGATACGCATGTCCACCGGCTTTCGCAACGACTCGGATTCACCAGGAAGGACGATCCTGTGAATATCGAGAAGGACTTGATGGAACTGTTTCCCTCAAAGGACTGGATTGATCTCGGCAGTATGTTGATTCTTCACGGACGCAAGACCTGCAAAGCGAGAAAACCACTTTGCGCGGAATGTAAATTGAATGATGTGTGTCCGTCGGCGGTTCTTTAACCTCACCCTGCGAGGCTGTCCAATAAGTTTGTAGAGCGAACTTCAGTTCGCCAAAACAGCGCCGTTCAGCGAGATGAATGTCGCTCTACAACTCTTTGCGAGCACTTTTTAGACGGCCTCAAACGGAGTGATATTGTTGTCTCGCGAGGACTTCTCCGCACATTACGTGAGGGGCCCATGGAAAGTGCGCCTCACGATTTTTGTTTTTGTTGGCGGGTGAACTTAGTTTTCAATTTTCTTTTATGCGCCCGCGAGAGCACAGGCGGTGCGTGATGGCAATAGCAAGCTGAGCTTTGTGATGCTGTCGAGATTCTCAAAGTATGAATTTTGCATTCGACAGCATCACCAAAATCGGGAATTAAATTTGGAATAGGCAAGTGTTAATCAAGTTGCGGGTTGTGCTCTCGCAAGGATTTCTTTGCCTACTTTCTTTCTCGGAAAGAAAGCAACTCGTACTTAGTTCTTGCCGGTTATTTCTCGGCTTAGCGCTGCAATACACTCGACACAAAAGAAGTACACTCTCATATCTCCAACCTGTCGGTCCACCAGTTGGGATTTGAGAAACTCCTTTCGGCACAGGGAACACTTTTCTTTGTTAATGTCTTCGGGACGCTTGCCCTGTTTGATGACGGCCTTGAAGCCGAACAAACTTATGGCAAGGATGAGGATGAGGAAACAGATGGCAAAGACTGTGATGACCATAAGGCCAATGTACTGAGATACTGCAAGAAATGACACAGAGCGTAAGCTGTTGAGGATAATTGGACGTACACCCACCACCATCAAGGAGCACACGTGCCACGTTTGTTTTCGATTCTGGTAACCAACGTAGTATTTGCGTTGATAACGCATCCATTGATTGCTCAGTGGACGCAAACAACAGCGCCGATAGGAAGAGTTCAGCGTCTGGTTGTTGACGCGGATACGGTCTATGCGGCGTATAGCGGCAACTCCCCGTCGCTTCTTGGTGCTCATCGTTCGACCAATGATGGTTCAACGTGGACTTCCTTGAACAACGGAATCACGGGTGGGCAACTGGAAGCAATGTCCTTTGCGTTTGCGGATTCAGGTCTTCTTCTAGGAACCGGCCAGGGTGTATTACTCTCGACTAACCGGGGACAAACTTGGAGAACCCGAAACACGGGGTTGCCATCATTTAGAACTGTGGCAGACTTCGGCGTGATTGGTGACGCCGAGTATGTTGCACTCGTGGAGGATCAGAAGTCTTTTCTTTCAACGAACGCCGGTTTGTCGTGGTCCGGACGCGTCGATCATCCCTACATCTATTCGATTCTTGTCCACGGCGCAACAATGTACGCGGCGGCGAACAACGGTATATACAAGTCGACAAACAACGGTACATCCTGGTCCAGTATCAGTGCCGGTCTTCCATTCTTCTTGCTCTCATACCAGATTCTTTCAATCAATGACACCCTGTACATTTGCTCAAATGGGGAAGGTGTGTTCCGTTCGACAAATGATGGTGCGTCGTGGGAGCCACGAAACAATGGACTATCGTCTTCGGCACTTTCGGTAATCTCTCTTGCGGGGAATCAATCATTGCTGCTTGCAGGGACGTTCTTTGATGGCGTCTTCGTCTCCACCGACAGAGGTGCGAACTGGACGAGTATCAATCAGGGATTGACCTCGCTAACGGTTTCCTGGTTGACGATCAAGCCGCCCTATGCCTTCGCAGGAGTGAACGGCATCTGGCGCCGATTGCTGACTGATCTTGTTACTTCGGTGGAATCAGAAAGAGGTGATTTGATGAACTTTGCTTTGCAACAGAATTATCCCAACCCATTCAATCCGTCAACGGTCATTCAATTCTCACTACCTCACTCTGAGTTTGTCTCAATCTCCGTTTTCAACTTGCTGGGTGAGCGGGTTGCCAAGTTGGTTTCGGATCGCCTCGTTGCGGGAACACATGCTACTGAATGGAACGCAACACACTTGCCTGCGGGAGTCTACTTCTGTCGGATGCAGGCCGGTGAATACACTGACACAAAGAAGCTAATATTGCTCAAGTAAGGGTATTCACGTGAACACATCTCTTTGTGATATCTTTCTTCGTTTACGACTCCTCCAAACCCAATCACCCGTAATGGTAGTAAGGTTTGCTTCCGGATCAACAAGGAATTCTTCCATTCTGGTTTTGGAGAAATGAAGGAATGTTTTCCGGGCAATCGAAATGATAAAGAGCATTGCAAGGATAAAAAGGATCATCGTTTTGTGTGTGGTTCTAACAACGATTTCCTATGGCCAAGTAATAAGAGGTTATGGATTTAAACTCGGGGCTGTTGCCGCAAATCAGACTTGGCAATACACAAACTGGTCCGTTCCGCCAAAGGATTACCGATGGGGCTTCGCCGCAAGTGCATATCTTGAATTGTTCGATTGTGTTAATTTCAGTGCTCTCATCGAAGCCCAATACTCGCAAAAAGGGTTCAGTGAAACGTTACCCATTACGACGGAATCACAACCGGACGGAACGGGTGAGTTCATAACCATGGCACCGAGAGCAGACTATCTCTCACTTCCGTTACTTGCGAAAGTCCAACTACCCTTGTCTGATTGGACTCCCTATTTATTGGCGGGCCCGAGACTTGATATCCTCCTCTCCACAAAGGCCGACGAGTACAGCGTGATATTTGACAAGTTGAAGACTCCGGAATTTGGTGCCACTGTTGGCGTGGGTGTTGAATTCACATCAATACTTCCAATGGCTGTGCTTACCGAGATTAGATATAACCCGAGCTTTGTGGATGCGTACAGCAGCAATTTCTTGACGGTCAGAAATCGTTCGTTGGATTTTCTGTTGGGTGTTAGACTTTGAAAGTTATCAAGCAAAACAAGCGAAACAACAATACCCCATGATTGGATTCTAGTGGAACAAGACAGCATCACGTCTCTTTACAATGGATTCTCCGACCTTCCTCAGTTTTTGGGTAGACAGGATCTCGAGCGAATAAATAAAGTCTTGCTCCAAGTCGCCTCACGCCTTCACGACAACTATCCCTACTTCCATCCGATGTATGCGGGACAAATGCTCAAGCCGCCGCATCCGGTTGCGCGGATGGCGTATGCGCTTGCGATGCACATCAATCCCAACAACCACGCACTGGATGGCGGCCGCGCGAGCTCTGCGATGGAAAAGGAAGCCGTTGCTGGCATTGCAGAAATGTTCGGATGGAAAACGCATCTCGGACATCTCACCGCCGGCGGAACGATGGCGAACCTGGAAGCTCTTTGGGTTGCCGGTCAGATTCATCCGGGAAAAGTGATCGTTGCTTCTGAACAGGCGCATTACACGCACTCCCGCATCAGCGGCGTTCTCTCGTTGAAATTCGAGTCCATAGCAGCTGATGAACGCGGCAGGATGGACCTGAACTCGTTGGAGAAGCGACTTCAGCGCGGTGACATCGGAACCGTTGTTGCAACCATCGGTACGACGTCCACAGGCTCTGTTGATCAACTTGATGAAATCATCCAGCTTCAACAACGTCACGGGTTTCGCATTCACGTGGACTCGGCGTACGGCGGATATTTTTGCTTGGTGGACAATCTCAGCCCGGATGCCGCAAAAGCATACGCGTGCCTCGACAAGGTCGATTCGATCGTGATTGATCCGCATAAGCACGGACTCCAGCCATACGGCTGCGGCTGTGTTCTGTTTGCAGATCCATCAGTAGGGAAATTCTACAAGCATGAATCGCCTTATACGTATTTCAGCTCAGGCGACCTGCACTTGGGCGAAATCAGTCTGGAATGCTCACGTCCCGGCGCCGCGGCTGTTGCACTCTGGGCAACGATGAAGATGTTTCCACTTGTCAAAGCCGGCGAGTTTGCAAGCGGATTGATGAACGGAAGAAAAGCGGCCCTGAAGTTGTATGAGAAAGTGAAATCCGACGACAGGTTCGTCACGGCTTTTTCACCGGAGTTGGACATCGTCGTGTGGGCCGTCCGCTCCGCGAGCGTTAGCGAAGCTTCAGCAAAGGCAAAAAAGTTGTTTCAGGACGCTGAGAAGAAGCAGTTGTATCTCGCTCTTGCAGAGTTGCCGGTTCAGTTCTTCGACTTTGACTCTGCGCGGGTGAACATTGATGCTCCACGAGTAATGTGTCTGCGCTCCGTCCTGATGAAGCCGGAACACCTTGAGTGGATCGACAGGATATGGAAAGTGATTGACGAGGTGAGTTGAGTCGAACCCCGACCTTCAGGTCGGGGACGAACCCAATTGGGAAGGAACAGAATGAACAGAGAACAATCACTCGCGCTACTCCACGAATACACCAAGACCGACAGTCTGCGTAAACACGCGCTTGCTGTTGAAGCCGCAATGCGGGCGTGTGCGCGCAAGCTCGGAGGCGACGAGGAAACGTGGGGCATCGCTGGTTTGTTGCATGACTTTGACTACGAACAGAACCAGACTGTGCCTGATCATCCGACGAAGGGTTCGGAGATTCTCGCGTCCCGCGGCTATCCGGAAGACTTCCGTCGCGCAATCATGAGTCACGTTCCGCAGATGAACATTCCCCGCGACACGCCAATGGCAAAAGCCCTGTTTGCCTGCGACGAACTGAGCGGATTCATTGTCGCATGCGCTCTTGTGCGTCCGGGACGGCTCACTGATCTGGGGGCGTCATCGGTGAAAAAGAAACTCAAAGACAAAGCGTTTGCTCGGACAGTGAGTCGGGAGGATATTCAGTTGGGAATTGAAGAAATGCAGGTGAATCCTGACGAGCACATTCAATTCATTATTGAAGCGCTCAGACCAATTTCGGCGGAACTCGGACTGTAGATTACCAGAAATCAAACGCGAAACCGATGCCCCAGTTTTCCGTTCGTACATCATAATACTGTCCAAACACTTCATAACCGTTGTAGTAGCTTGCGTAGATTTTGATTCCGGTTCCGCGCATTGGTCCAAACTTGAGTCCGAATTCAAGATTCGAGGTTCCCTGATACTCCGGCACGCCTGAAACTGTCAGATTGTACGCGGCGAAAGCACTGAATGGCTTTTCAAACACCGTTGCGTCAAACGTTCTGCAAAACTCGGCTCCGAAATGAAACGTGAAGCGTTCAATATCCTCCGGACGGACTAGCGTCGCGTAGCCGAATCCGCCATAGATGCGCGATGTGAGCGTATCAAGCTTGTATGCAAAGATGAGTTCTCCAAAGTCTCTGGTGTAGGGGATGGGTTCACGCCCCCCCTTCCAAGAAGACGTTGATTCATCGTAGTGACCGTCGAGAAAATGGGCGCTTACATGCAGCAATCTGAGTCGTGTTGTGAACTCACTCTCGTTACCGGTCGCGAAGGTTACATGTCCGCCGAAGAATCCATCAACAGCGTCAACCTGAAGACGGAATCCGTCATTGTTTGTTGTAAGCGCATACGTGAAGAAATCAATCCCGAGTTGGAGACGCGATGTTGATCCGGAAAATCTGTACTCAACGGCCTCAAGCATTGCCCCGATATCGAGCTTCATCCGCGAGCTCCCGATTTCCTTGCGGAGCCCCGTTCGTGGTTCCTGGTAATGGGCGAGCAGCGGCGGGAACACCGTTTCCGCCGGAAGGAATTCAAAACCATCTGTCTGCGCTTGGACAGAAGCAGAGGAAAGCAGGAAAAGGAGAATCAGTTTTGTTAGATTGTTGCCCATCAGTTGGCGAACAATATAGGCATCTCGAAGACATTTCAAAACATTGTTTCGGATGGATTGAACAATGACGCTTACCAAGGATAACCTCGAACGGTACCATCGGCAGATCATTCTTCCTGAGATTGGCAAGGCGGGCCAGGAAAAACTGAAAGCATCAAGCGTGCTTGTTGTCGGCGCGGGCGGCCTGGGTTCTCCGGTTGCAATGTACCTTGCGGCGGCGGGTGTTGGCCGCATCGGGCTTGTCGATGCAGATGTGGTGAATGTGTCCAACCTCCACCGGCAGACGCTCTATGCGACGAATGACATCGGTAGCCCAAAAGTCCTGGTCGGCGAGCAACGCTTGAACGCGTTGAACCCTGATGTACGTGTTGAGACGCTTGATCGGCGCCTGGATGAAACGAATGCCCTGAGGGTGATCGCCGGATTTGATGTTGTTGCCGATTGCACGGATAATTTTCCGGCGCGGTATGCCATAAGCGATGCTTGTGTGAAGCTCGGCAAGCCGGATGTTTGTGCGAGCGTGTTCAAATTCGAGGGCTCATTGTCAGTGTTCGCGGCAGAGAAGGGTCCATGTTATCGCTGTCTCTACCCGCATGTTCCGGCCGAGGGGCTGGTTCCGGATTGTGGCGTAGGCGGTGTGCTTGGGTTTCTTCCCGGAGTATTGGGAACACTTCAGGGAACCGAGGTCATCAAACTGCTGCTTGGCATCGGAGAACCACTTATCGGGCGCCAGTTGTTGTTTGACGCATTGAAATTGAAATTCACCGAAGTTGTTGCACGAAAGAATCCATCATGCGGTG
>CAZJYO010000053.1:10167-12825 GCA_964550275.1 uncultured Chitinophagales bacterium | reverse complement strand
CGTGATGGCTTCAGAAGAGAGTGAAGACCTTATGCACAGTCCGCCAAGTTACCCGAACGGCAAGTACGTGTTGCTCTACGATCCGCTCGACGGCTCGGGCAACATTGATGCGAATGTTACCGTCGGAACAATCTTTTCTGTTTTCAAAAGAGTAACCGCCTCCGGTCCGGGGACGCGTGAAGACGTGCTTCAACCCGGATATAAACAGGTTGCCGCGGGGTATGTGCTGTTCAGTTCGAGCATGATGTTCGTGTATTCCACGGGGCACGGTGTTCACGGGTTCACGCTTGATCCCACCGTCGGAGAGTTTCTTCTCTCCCATGAAAATATCAGAATTCCACAACGCGGTTCCATCTACAGCATGAACGAAGGCAACTTCAACAAATGGGATCCGTCGATTCAGCGGTACGTAAAGTATTTGAAAGAGGAAGATAAGTCGACCGGCAGACCGTATTCAGCGCGCTACATCGGCTCGCTTGTCGCGGATTTGCATCGGACGCTTCTCTATGGCGGCATTTATTGTTACCCCGGAGACGCGAAGAACCCCAATGGCAAACTGCGTTTGCTGTATGAAAACAATCCGCTTGGCTATTTGTGTGAACAGGCGGGAGGCCGTGCATCCGACGGGAAGAAAAGGATTTTGGATATCCAGCCGGAAACATTGCACCAGAGAACGCCACTCTTCATTGGCAGTCCGGAGGACGTAACGCTTGTAGAGGAATTCATCGCAGGGAAGCGGTAGCGAACCCGGTTCCTGAAATAACAAAAGCCCTGAGAGTATCAGGGCTTTTGTGCTTGTAAGGCGAAGATGTTGTTATTGCTCATCCGCTTCAAGCCGGCGTGCAAGCGCACCGAGGGCGAAGCTGTTCAGTTTATTATGGAGTGTTTTCCTGCTGACGCCGAGAATCCGTGCGGCTTTTGCCTTGTTGTTCCCGACCGAATCCAGCGTTTCGAGAATGAGCTTCTTTTCCGCTTCCTCCACCGTGCTTCCAATCGGAATGTTGATTGATCTGATCTCCTGTTGCATGTGCTGAATACGCGCAGGCATATCATTGGAGGAAATCACATCTCCCGTGCAAAGCACCACGGCCCGCTCAACAGCGTTTCTCAACTCTCGGATGTTTCCCGGCCAATCGTATCCTTGCATCTTCTCCAAAAACTCCGTTGAGAATCCGGTGATCCGCTTGGAGTACTTGAGGCAGAACATGTTCAGGAAATGCCGCGCAAGCAGGGGAATATCATCGCGGCGATTTCGGAGCGGTGGCAAGGTGATTTCCACGACGTTCAGTCTGTAGTAAAGATCCGGCCTGAGGATTCCGCTCGCTAACGCCTCGCCGGTGTCGCGGTTCGTCGCGGCGATGAAGCGAACATCAACTGTGATTTCGGCTTTACCTCCAAGCCGGCGGAACGACTGCGATTCGATCACGCGCAGAAGCTTCGCCTGCGTTTCGACGCTCATCTCTCCGATTTCGTCCAGGAAGAGGGTGCCGCCATTTGCAAGTTCGATGCAACCGGACTTTTGCCCGATTGCTCCGGTAAATGCGCCCCGCTCATGTCCGAAGAGTTCGTTCTCCAGAATGTCCCGCGGCAACGCAGCACAGTTGATGGCAACAAAGGGTTTCCCCTCGCGTCGGCTTTGCCTGTGCAGCGCGCGCGCCACAAGTTCTTTTCCGGTTCCGCTTTCTCCCCCGACAAAAACATTCGCGCCTGATGGAGCGACAGCATTGATCATTTCCTTGAGTCTGCATGCGGGCTCGCTGTTTCCGATGAGTTTGTTGGTTTCCGGTTGCGTGGCATGATCAGAAATGACAGGCTCTTTTCGCCACGCATCAGAATATTCGTGTGCGTTTTCCGGGGCTGGCGCAATCTTATGCAATGACATGGTTGTTCCTCCTTAAACAATTCAAGGTCAAACGGTGGCGGGGGAACCACGGCTTCCCGAGTCGGGGAAAGGGATGGTGGTACGATGTTACACGGTGAACAGTATCAGTATAACACACATCCGGCCTCTCATGCCATGATTGCAATCACAGGGGTTTGGGCGATTTTGCGGCGGTTGTGGCTCCCCTGTTTTTTTCCTATGTTCTTCCATGTCGTTTCTCCAATCCCCTGAAACGAAACTGGTTCGCCGGAAATGCCGGTTGTCCTGAGAAACCGGACGCCAGTGCCCGGCGGCTCCCTTCAAGACCGCATGCGCGAAGGGCTGTGGGATTCCCTTCTCCTCGTGGTTCCTACCCGGAGAAAACAACGTCACCTCTTAAGAGAGCTGGTTGATCAGCAGGACACACGCGCCATCGGTGGTTCTTTCCTGCATACGCTGGATTCCCTCGCAACAATGCTGTTTGCGGGAATGTGGCCCGACAAGCATGTCATCGGCGGTCCGGCGCGGGAATTGCTTTTTCGCAGCGCGCTGAACTCCATTCAGCATACCCTTCAATACTTTTCGCCTCGCAGCGACATCTTCATCCTGCAAAAAGGGACATTTCAGAAAGTTGTGGATGTCATTTCCGTTCTCAAGGAGTCGGGTATTACACCGGAAATCTTGAAAGAGGAAATGGAGCTGGCCGAAGCGGATGAAAAGTTGAAACTTCGCGACGTGGCGTTGATCTATGAAACGTATGAGGAACGTCTTGAACAGATACACGCGGTGGATCAGGA
>CAZJYO010000053.1:0-10157 GCA_964550275.1 uncultured Chitinophagales bacterium | reverse complement strand
AGTCGTTTAATGAAATGTTCAGAAAGAATTTCCCGAACGCAGTTGTCGCCTCCATAACCGGCTTTGACGAATTCACCGAACCTGAACTGGAGTTCATCCGGAAGCTGAACGGGGTTCCGGATTTGTCCGTGACGCTCACCTTCGATTTTTTGCCTGGCAACGACCGGCTCTTCGGGCACTTGCAAAAAAACTACGAGCGGTTTGTCGAGTTGGGATTTACCCCCGTGCGCGACACGGCAACCGGTTTTGCAGGATTGAATCCTCCGCACACCGTGGTGAGTGAACATGTCTCCCGCGCTCTTTTTTCGCAGGATACCACACACAAGAAAATTGATCTGGATGGCCGCGCAACTGTTGTAGCGGCCCGTGACCGCGCGGAGGAAGTCGAGTTTGCCTGCCGCACCATCAAGCAACTTTTGCTGGAGCAGCCCGGACTCGACCCAAACAGCATTTGCGTGGCGATGCCGCAACCATCGCCGTACACGCCGCTCTTCCGCGAGGCATTCCGTGCGTATGGCATTCCTTCCAACATTACGGACCGCTACCTGCTGATTGAATCTCCTCTGGTGGTCTCTGTGTTTTCACTCCTTCAGCTCATCGCCCGCGACTTTCAGCGCGATGATGTCCTGAAGGTCCTGGTCAGTCCGTATTGTACCGTTCGCTCAGGCGAAAAAAGAATTGATGCCGGACGTTTTACGCGTGTTGCGAACCGCCTGCGCATTGTTTCCGGATATCGTCGTTGGATGACAATCCTTGAAAAGGAACAGCAACGCCTCTCTCTGATTGTTGACTCCGGCAATGAACGGAGTTCGTTCGCGTTTGAGCTTGGTGAAGTCAGGCACGCTCTTCAGGATTTGCAGTCGCTCTACAAGCTGGTTTCCGGATGTGCGGGCAAGTCGACGGCCTCCCGGTTTCATGAGGGCTTCGTTGAGCTTCTTCACAAGACGGAACTGTTGACGAACACGTTGCGGGCATTGCCCGGTGAGCCGGAAGACGCGGTCGAACGGGACATGCGCGCTCTTGCCCTTCTGCTTGAAACGCTTGAAGAAACAGTGAGAACTATGGAACGGCAGAACGGCCCGGATACACAATACACGCTTGCACAACATGTGGAGTATCTCTCGGTTGCCCTTGCGCGTGAACGATACAATGTGCGCGAGCAGTTCGGACGCGGTGTGCTGGTGACTTCCATTGAGGAAACGCGCGGTTTGCAGTTTGATGTCATGATTCTCGTCGGCTTGATTGATGGCGAGTTTCCCTCGGTCTATCGTCCTGAGGTGTTTTACAGTCTGGCGCGCCAACAGCAACGCGCCCAGCGCCATGTCTGGGAACAACGGTACTTGTTTTATCAGGGCGTATCCAACCATAAGAACCGGCTGTATCTTTCGTATCCGGAACAGGATGGCGACCTTGATGTGGTTCGATCATCCTTCATTGATGAGTTTCTGCATGTAGCCTCCTGTCCTGAAATCAAAGCGGGTGAAAACCCGGATCACACGCTGTACTCCGGCGAAGAACTGGAAATCATGCTTGCGCGTTCAGGGTTCAAGAACCGAACGCTTGCACCTGCATTGATGGCACACCGGCTGAATGGGATCGAGAGGGCAATTCAGGTTGAGTGGAGCCGTTCCCAGCATCATGAACTTCCGACCTACGAGGGATATCTTGAAGGGCTTTCCTCCTTCGCGTTGGAAAAGCTTGGATCCCTGGGCAGTCAAACATTTTCCAGTACACAGTTGGAGACGTACGGGACGTGCCCGTTCAAATTCTTCTCCAAGTACGCGTTGCGCTTAAAAACCATGCAGGATTTTGAAGAAGAACTCGGCGCTTTGGACAAGGGGCGTCTGATCCATGACATTCTTTTTGAGTTTATGCATACGCGCAAGATGCGGAAGCTTCCACCTCTTTCAGGATGCGGCAGCGAAGTGTTTGAAGAAGCGCGAAAAGACATTCTTACCATTGCGCACGAGAAACTTGCCGCCATGGATGTTCCCGACCCCTTCTGGCAGATCGAGAAAGAAAACATCACCGGAGACGGAAATGAAACCGCCGGGGTTCTGCAGGAATTTCTTCTTGCCGAGCGGGAACGCGTTTCAACGGCGAAGCCGGAATATTTTGAGGCGTCGTTCGGCTCCAAGTCCCGCGGTAAATTCGACGGCGATATTTCCATAAACGAACCTGTCTCCCTGAAAGGCATCTCCTTGCAGGGAAAAATCGACAGGATTGAAGTGAGTGAAGACGGCGCGTTCGTTGTTGTGGATTACAAGTCGGGAAAGAAGTCGGCAAAGAAGAGCGATATGGAAGAAGGGATGAGTCTGCAATTACCCGTGTATCTTGCCGCCGCGGCGGAATTGCTTCGGAGGAAAACCGGCAAGGAGTTTACGCCGGGTGCCGGGCTGTATTACCAGCTTCGCTCGCCGGTGAAACGCAAGCTGGCGATTGCAAACAAAGAGTATGCAAGGAGTCTCTTCCCGGAAAAAGCCACAGCGGGCACGCTTGCCGTTGAATCGAAGGAAGAGCTCAGCGCTGCAATAGACGCTTCGTTCCGTTATGCAGGCAAGTTCGTCAAGGGGATTGGCGAAGGGAGTTTTCCGTTGAC
The DNA here is from genome assembly GCA_964550275.1 of uncultured Chitinophagales bacterium. Lineage (GTDB taxonomy): Bacteria > Bacteroidota > Ignavibacteria > UBA10030 > UBA6906 > CAZJYO01. Next base: position 7,558 of record CAZJYO010000053.1, on the reverse strand, counting down.
ATTGCAACGGCGCGTCGCAAGAGTGTGCAACTACTGCGAAATGGGCATGATGTGCCGCATTCAATCATACGGGCATCCGCAAGAGGAAAAGACGCAGGCATGACGCACACGGAACAGCATGAGATGATCCTGGAACTGCGCGACTACGTCCGGAAGATGACGAGGCGCGAACAGGAGGCATATGAGATGTTTGTCAAACGCGATACCGATGATGAAGACCTTGACAAAATATCGCAAGGTACGCTGCGTGCTATGCATGAACGGCTTGTTCAAGGAAAGCGGAATCCATAACCATGAAACGCAAAATCGCTCTTTCGCTCTCGCTTAAGATTCTTTTGTGGATTCTCCCGCCGATGATTATTGCCACGACGGTGAGTGTCGTGTTGAATAATCATTTTCTCGAACAGGAACTGATTACCCAGGCAGAACAGTCTGCGCGGACGTACTCCGACATCATCAAGGAATCGATGGTCAGCATGATGACCACGAACTACAAAGTGGATGAAACCTTTCTTCAGAATCTTCACAAGGTCGAGGGCATTGACAGTCTTCGTATTGTTCTCGGGGATTTGCGCCTCCGGGAGGAGTTTCTGACCGAGGAGCGCGAAATCCGGCTGGAGATCAGGAGAAACATCAACGGTCGTCCGGACTCCATTGATGAGAGTGTAATGAAATCCGGAAAGGCCTCGCTTGCGAAAAATGGCGACCGTGTGCGCGTTACGGTTCCTTTTAAAGCGACAGCGGCATGTCAGAAGTGTCACACCGTTCCCGAAGGATATCCCCTTGGCGCGGCGGATATTCACATGACGCTTGCCCGGCTGTCGGAATCGTTGGAAGGAAGCTGGAGGCGCTCTGCGACGTTGTTCATTCTGTTCTTCGCGGCGTCCCTCGCCGTGGGAGTGCTTGCCTTCCGTCGGGTTGTGACCGAACCCGTGGAAGCATTGGTGTTTGCGGCGCGGAGAATCGGACAGGGAAAATTCGACAGGGCGGTGAGAATGCCGGAAACCCGCGATGAGCTGTGGGTTCTCGCAGGAGCGTTTGAAGAGATGCGTACCTCACTGAAGGAGACCATGGACGAGCTTGCGCGTTTGAATCGAGAACTCGCCGTGAAAAATAAGTCCTTGTTTGAATCCTTTCAGGCGCTGCAAAAAGCCCAGGATGAGTTGATCCAGTCCGAACGGCTCTCTGCCGTCGGTAAAATGGCAAGCTCCATTATTCATGATTTCAAAAACCCGATGACGGTGATTCTCTCGTTTGCGGAACGGCTGAAGTCGAGCGCCGGCATGAGCGAGGAAATGCGCGGCAAGGCCTTCACCATGATTGACCGCTCGATCCGGCAAATGGAACAGATGACGCGTGACCTTCTTGACTTTTCGCGCGGACATGTGCGGCTGAATGTGGAGAACATTCCCATTTCAGCAATTCTGAATGACGTAAAGGAAAATATCCAGGAGTCGCTCCATCAAAAGAACGTGGTGTTAAACATTGAACAGGAGTATCACGGCAACATTCCGGTGGATGTCAATCATTTTCGCCGGGTGATGATCAACATCATTACGAACGCGCAGGAAGCGATGCCGCAAGGCGGGACGCTGACGCTTGGCGTCCAGCGCAAAAACGGATATGCCGAGTTTGACATCTCCGATACGGGTGTTGGCATTCCGGATCGTCTGCAGGAGAGCATCTTTGAAGCATTTGTCTCCCACGGAAAACCGGGAGGCACCGGTCTGGGTCTCGCCATCACCAAGCTTGTGGTGAACCAGCATGGCGGCAGAATCGGCGTAAAGAGCAAGGTTGGTGAAGGCACAACATTCTCGATTTTGCTTCCATTGACTTCGGCGCAGAAAAATTGAATCCTCGCGACACCGGGCGAACACTTGATCCCCGGTTCATTCTACTGGCCTATTCCCACGGTTACTTCCCGATGGCAGATTCAAAGGAAGGAGCCCTTCGGTGGTATTCTCCCGATCCCCGCGCAATTATCCCGCTGGATGAGTTCCATGTCTCCCGCAGTCTTCGACGGCTTGTCGGGCAAAATCCGTTTGCCGTCAGGATGAATACGGCTTTTGCGGAAGTTATTCGCGGCTGTGCGGAACGGGATGAAACATGGATCTCGGATGACATCATTGAAGCATACACACAGTTACACAAGGCGGGTGACGCGCACAGTGTTGAATGCTGGTCGGGAGCATCGCTTGCCGGCGGGCTCTACGGTGTGGCCATCGGCGGCGCGTTCTTCGGTGAATCCATGTTCTCCCGTGAACCCAATGCCTCCAAAGTTGCCCTCGTTCACCTTGTCAATCACCTGCGGTCACGCGGGTTCCTTCTTCTCGACTCGCAGTTTATCAATGAACATATCGCGCAGTTTGGCGCCGTCGAAATCCGCAAAGCGGAGTATCTGCGTTTGCTGGAACAAGCCATCCGTGTGTACACTTCATTTCACTGACCGATGTCCCGCTCATCATCGGTTCCCGGTGCGGCAAGCAGTTCAAGAAACCTGTCGTCAGGTCACGTCCGCGATGGGATGCCGTTGACGCGGTTCACTATGACCGGCTCTTCGAGATGCGACCATCGCTCATTCCCGGGTCCGGACCGGCCGCGGTCACAGAGGGGCTTCGCGAACTTGTGCGAATCATGCGGGCAGTGTGTTGACACAAGCGCATTTCCTGCCTATATTTCTCACAGCATGACACAACATCATCCACCAAGCGGAGAGTAAGCATGGCCGTATCGCGCGACAATCAAAAGTTTGAACGCCTGACCATTACGCTCGTCCCGAACGGCGATGAACGAAGCTACCGCAACGTTCCTTCGACCTTCAACTCCACGGACAGGACGTATGTGTGGAAGAAACTTCAAGAGTTGAACTACATGATTGTGCCACGCAAGATTTCGAGCGATGAAGTGAAGGTGGATATCTATGTGAATGCGCGCAAGGGAAAGAAGGGAATCGACGCCTCGGTGGTGAAGCTTGTCGAAGCATTTGTGCAGGAGAAAATCCGCTCGGAGTGGCGCGGGCTGACGTTCAGCGGGATTGCAAAAGCCGCCGCGGCGCAGGTGCCGGAACGCGCAGGCAGACGCGGTACGATCGAGGAAATTCTCGGCGCGACACTTCAGGATTAACATGCGGAAAGTGTGTGTACAAATGCACCGGCTCAACGGTGCATTTTTTGTTTGTAACCGGATATTCAGGCAAACCCGGTGAAAACCTCAATTGCGATAACAGAAACCTCGGCCGGCGTGATCGCTCCGTCACAGCGCGGAAAAGTCCGTGATATTTATGACGCGGGGAATGCGCTGCTTCTTGTTGCCACCGACCGCCTTTCCGCGTTCGATGTTGTGATGCCGGACGGTATTCCGGACAAGGGGAGAGTGTTGACAGAGCTGTCTGCATTCTGGTTCAACAAGCTTGCGGGCGTTGTGCCGAATCATATGATGAGCACGGCAATTGCTGATTTTCCCGAGCCGTTCCGCTCCATGCCGGAGCAGTTTGCGGGGCGAAGCATGCTGGTGAAAAAGACAAAGCCCCTTCAGGTGGAATGCGTTGCGCGAGGATATCTCTCCGGTTCAGGTTGGCTGGAGTACCAATCCAAGCAGTCTGTGTGCGGGATTACTCTTCCTGCCGGTTTGCGTGAATCGGAAAAACTTCCTGAACCATTGTTCACTCCCTCCACGAAGGCGGAACGCGGAACGCATGACGAGAACATATCGTTTGATGACGTTGTGCGGATTGTCGGCGCACAGTATGCTGAACAACTTCGTGCCCTAACACTTGAGCTGTACTCGAAAGCCGCCGCGTATGCGCTTCAACGCGGGATCATCATTGCTGATACGAAATTTGAATTCGGGTTGGACAAGGAAGGGAAGATCGTATGGATTGACGAGGCGTTGACGCCGGACTCATCCCGTTTCTGGCCAGCGGATGTGTACGCTCCGGGGAAATCACAGCCAAGTTTCGACAAGCAATTCGTGCGCGATTATCTTCTCTCGATCAAGTGGGATAAGAAACCGCCCGGTCCACGATTGCCCGAAGAGATCATCGAAGCGACCAGCGAAAAATATCGCGAAGCGCTACGCCGCCTGACTGGCTGACCGGTTCAGAGTTTCGCTCCAGTGAGCTGTCCAAAGGACTCCTTCGGAGAAACTCGCTCTACAATCGGAAGGCTGTACCTGTTGAATTGCAGTTCGAACGTTAGTTCGATTCCTTCACTTGAAACACACCTCCTACGAGCTCCTCCTTCCTTGCAAATGCTTTTGCATTCCTTCGTATTCGGGATGAATCGTGAACGGGCCGTAACAGAGCATCCTTAGGATGGAAACAGGCCGGAGATACCAGCTTGCCCACGAAAGTGGTGAATCGCCGTTCATGTCCTTGGCGTCAAGCTTCGCTTCTGCATCGAGTAATAGTTTGATCGATTGCTCACTCCCGAATGCCGCCGCCCTGTGGAGTGGAGTTTCCCCGCGTGTTCTGCAATCACGCATGAAGCTATCGGTTGTTGCTCCGCGTGCAGTCACCGCATTGGGGTTCGCGCCGCTGGCCAGAAGTACTTCAACGACAAGATCATGCGCCGTGCGCACCGCTGTGCAGAACGCTGAGTGCAGGGGAGTTTCGCCGGTTGCCGGCAGAGCATGGTTCACGTTCGCGCCCTGCTCGATGAGGAACTGACAGAGTTTCCAGTGGCCATGAAACGCCGCGCCGTTCAGATCAAGGTTCTCCCCAAGTGATTGCAGACGTTCGCCTCGCGAAAGGAGGAGCTTCACTGCGCTCACATCGCCGTAGTACGCGCACCATTGGATAAGCGAGACGCCGTTTGCATCTTTTGAGCCTGGTGGATTTCCCTGCGCAAGATATTCCTGTACAAGATCAGTGCGACCGTTGATGATGAGACTCAGCATTGTCGTGGGGGTTTTTCTTGATTTCCCTTGGGATGACTGGCTAAAACCGGACCCTGTATTCGACGCTTGCCACGAAACTCCTTGTTAATCCATCCGGTCTCGCGTCTCTTACGATGAACGGAACGCCAATGCTTAGTTGTAACAGACTGCGCTGATCGATTGCGTAGTCCATGTGCAGGTTTGCATTGAGCGTCAGTCCTTGCGAGCCAGCTATTGCTCTTTCCGCATTCGTTGTATCCCTGAAGGTATCATTGTTGAGATGATAGATCGGGAGAAGCCCCGGAGTGAGTTGCACATTCTCACTGAGATGTAATGGGTATGAAACTCGCATCAGGATATCGCCGCTCCGCTTGAAATCCTTGGTCGATTGAAACTGCCTCAAGGGAGAACCTGCGGGATAATCTTCGGCAACGAATTGGTTGTTGTTTTGTGAAAGCGGTTGTTGAAGAGCCACGACCAACTGGATTTGTTCGAAATCGTATCCCAATCCAAGGATGAGGTCAAAGGTTCCAAGACTTGCCTGGTAATCCATGGGCAGGGGGAGGCCGTCTTTGGTCGTGTTGCCGTCGGTGAAGGGAATCTTGCCGCCGAGCGTCAACCTGGTGGTTTTGCCCGCGTTGTACGTTGCATTGAGGTACAAATCGGAGACGCCGAATGTCGAGATCCCATTCCCAAACTGGGCAAGGGTCGTGAGCTTTGCATCGATGTCGAGCTCCCTGCTGAACGCGCGATGAAACTCCAAGGATGAACCAACAACGGAAATCGCGTGATCTGCCGCCCCATATGAAGCGTCGATAGTGAATTGGTCATACAGGACAACATTGCTGTCCATCCCGTGCGGCGTGAAGCTGTTCATGGAGCAAAACCCGGCGTCACTGCAGCCCTGTGCTTGAGCACGGTTGCCCGGCGGAATGAGAAGCACTGCGAGGGCGAATATTGTTGTCACGAGTCTTCCGATCTGTTGCATCATTTCTCCTAGGATTATTGTTCATGGGCTGCTTCTGTGCAACGAAGGTGGGTGCGAAATGATTCCCCAAGCTCCGTTTGGCGAAGAGTCAGCCCTTTTGTGCTTTGCCGAGGCGCGCCTTGATATCCCGCCCGATCATGATCAGTTCGGCAAGAAGATCGATGATGCCGGCGAGGAGAAGCACACCCGCTCCAACAAGAACGAGCATCGCTTCACTGATCATTCCCTTTGCGATGAAAATGCCGGCAAGCAACGCGGCCACAAAGACAACAACAAGGCACGCCGGACCAACATACTTCGGGGGCGTTGCCCAGCGGATTTTCTCAGAGGTTTCATTCATGAGAGTCTCGTAAGGTGACTAGTCTGTTATGATTGCTCATGCTACGGATGCTGCGCCTTCTGTTCCCACGTCCGTATGAACGCAACCACATCGTCCAGCTCTTCATTGCTCAGTGTTTTCCTGAACGTCGGCATCTTCAGGTTCATCTGTCCGCCCGCGATGAATTCCTTTAAGTCGGCATCGCTCAGTGAAGCCGAAACCTCAGCCAGTTTTACGTTGGTCGGCTGTGCACCTTTTCCGTCTTTGCCGTGACACGCTTCGCAACGGGCGCCGAACACTTTGCTCCCCCGATCAGCGCCGGGTTCAACCTTGAAGTCAGGATTGGTCCGGGTTGGTGGAGCGGTCCTCTTCAACGCGGGAACTGTCTTCAGGTATGTGTAGATCGCGCGCAAATCCTCCTCGGTCCAGAATTTGTAATACGCATAGGGCATGTGTGGCGTCAGTACCGTGCTGTCAGGCCGGACGCCCGTCGTGACGGCGGTAAGGAATTGTTCTTCGGTCCAGCCGCCGATTCCCGTCTCACTATCCGGCGTGAGATTGCGCGCATACGCGGAAAGATACCAGGTCTCCATGTCTTCCCCAAACGGAAAATTTCCGCCGGCGAAGAGACTGTCCAGATAAAACTTGCCGTCCTGAAGGTTGCGCGGTGTATGACAATCAGCGCAGCCGGAGAGATGGCTGGAAACGTAGCGTCCGTATTCCGGCGTGATGCCGCGTGGTGGAGCAACCAGCGGTGCAACAACAGGCTCCATGGGTTTCATGATGCCGAATGTCATGAGGGTTTTGGCCACAAAAGAGGGTTCGCGTTCCGGTACGCCATTCTTGACCGGTGGAATGCTTTTGAGATACGCGACAACCGCGAGGATATCCTCGTCTGCCGTGTCATGATACCAATCAATCGGCATGATGGGGAAAAGGGGAGTCCGGTCTTTTCGAATTCCTTCGCGGAGTGCCTGGACAATTTCACCGTCCGTCCATCCGCCAATGCCAGTTTCAACATCGGGAGTGATGTTGCGTGAATACCATTTTCCGAAACCGGGCCCCACGTTGGTGAGATCGAATAACAATCCTCCGGATGGCGGTCCTGTGGGGTCAGTTGCCTCGCTCTGATGACACCCCCAGCACTGTGCCTGGTACTTGAAGATGTATTCGCCGCGTGCAATCGAAGCGGAGTCGGAGGGGGCTTTGAGGTTTGGGACCGACCTGCCGTCAGTTACGTCCCAGCGCGCGTTGACGTACACAACGAGGATGAGAACGAGTGCGAGAATTGTCCCCGCAATCCAGCCGAGAATTTTGAGAATGCGTTTGAACATTCGTTACTCCTTGTGATGGTGGTTTTCGATTGTGAAGAAGTC
>CAZJYO010000052.1:0-12914 GCA_964550275.1 uncultured Chitinophagales bacterium | reverse complement strand
TTGGAGTCAGTCCGAGTTTCTTTGCTTTCTCACGGGACATGACGACCAGCGCCGCTGCTCCGTCACTTATCTTCGACGAATTTGCCGCAGTGACTGTCCCTTCTTTTGAAAACGCAGGCTTCAACTTGGGAATTTTTGCGAAGTCCGTGTGAACAGGGTCTTCGTCCACGGTGACTTTGACCGTTTCCCCTTTTGCACGGGGAACATCAACACCGATAATTTCGCGATCGAACCTGCCTGCTTTTTGCGCGTCCTGAGCACGCTTGTAACTTTGAATCGCCCATTCGTCCTGCGCTTCGCGTGGCACGCCGCATTCGCGGGCGCAAACCTCGGCCGCGTTTCCCATCAGGAAGTTGCTGTACACGTCCAGCAAGCCGTCCTTGAGCATAGAGTCCACAAGTTCTGCGTTCCCCATTTTGTATCCGCTCCTCGCTTTCTCGAGCAGATACGGTGCGTTTGTCATGCTTTCCATTCCCCCGGCAACAACTGTTTCCGCATCGCCAAGCATAATGGCCTGAGCACCAAGCATCACCGCCTTTAATCCAGAACCGCAAACCTTGTTCACCGTCGTGCACTGAACAGACGACGGCAGCCCCGCTCTGATAGCCGCCTGGCGCGCAGGCGCCTGCCCGACACCCGCCGAGAGCACATTACCCATGATCACTTCGTTGACTTCGTCTTTTCCAATGCCAGCCCGGTTGATTGCCTCGGCAACGACAAAGGAGCCGAGCTTCGGGGCGGCATGAGCGCTCAGGGCGCCGCGAAACGCGCCAATGGCGGTCCGGCAGGCACTGACTATGACAACTTCATTCATTCAATCCTCAATCACCAATCAACTATTCATCGACTTCAGGAACTCTTTGTTGGATTTCGTGCCGCGCATCTTCTCCATCAGGAATTCCATTGCTTCAACAGTATTGAACTCGGACAACAGCTTGCGAAGAATCCAGATGCGATTCAAGTCGTCCGCTTCGATCAGGAGTTCTTCCTTGCGCGTTCCGGAACGATTGACGTCCATTGCCGGGAAGACTCTGCGGTCGCTGAGTTTTCGGTCGAGAACAATTTCCATGTTTCCCGTTCCCTTGAACTCTTCAAAGATCACTTCGTCCATCCTGCTTCCGGTTTCAATCAATGCCGTGGCAACAATGGTCAGACTTCCGCCTTCTTCGATGTTGCGTGCGGCGCCAAAGAACAGCTTCGGTTTGTGCAACGCGTTTGCGTCAACACCGCCGGAGAGAATTTTGCCGGAATGGGGAACGACCGTGTTGTGTGCGCGCGCCAGACGCGTAATACTATCGAGCAGTACAACAACGTCGCGCCGCGCTTCAACAAGCCGCTTCGCTTTCTCTAACACCATATCCGCAACCTGCACGTGGCGTTCCGGGGGTTCGTCAAATGTAGAACTGACGACTTCCGCATTCACGGAGCGTTCCATGTCCGTCACTTCTTCAGGACGTTCATCAATCAGTAGCACAATCAGTTTTACTTCAGGATGGTTGCGTGAAATGCTGTTGGCAATTTTTTGAAGGAGAATCGTCTTGCCGGCCTTCGGAGGAGAAACGATCATACCGCGCTGCCCCTTACCGATGGGCGTCAACAGATCCATGATTCTCATGGAATACTCGCCCGGAGCAGTCTCCAAACGGAGGGTTGACGTCGGATACAGCGGCGTCAGGTTGTCGAACAGAACGCGCTCGCGGATCGAATCCGGATTTTCGTCATTGACCGCCTCAACCCGGAGAAGGGCAAAGAAGCGCTCCCCTTCTTTGGGAGGGCGAACCTGGCCGCTCACGGTATCGCCGGTACGGAGATTGAATTTCTTGATCTGTGAGGGAGAGACGTAGATATCATCGGGGGACGGAAGGTAGTTGTAATCGACAGACCGGAGAAAACCGTATCCATCGGGAAGGACTTCCAGCACACCTTTGCTGAAGGTCAGCCCTCCCTGTTCCGTTTGTGCCTCGAGAATCTTAAAAATGAGCTCCTGTTTCCGCAGATCGCTATAGCCAATGATATTCAGCTCCTTGGCGATCTGGTTGAGCTCGGCAATCTTTTTGGACTTAAGTTCTGTGATGTCCATTGCCATTGGTGTTACCTTTCAACCGTTGAAAAACAAAGCGTGGGAATCGAGCGTATCGTAATCGAAAGAAAAAATTATGAGCCTGAATGGAATAATCCTGGAGAATATACGATGAGTTGTTAGTAGCGGTACATCGGAATGAAATGCTTCCTCTTTGGCCTTACCAGACCAATGCAAATATACACGTTCAACCTGATTTTGTCAAGAACTGGTTGAGATATCTCATCGCTTCCCCTGCAACATAATGAGATCCGGTGATGACAACCTGGCCCGACCGTAGACCCTTTTCCGCCAGAGCGATTCCATCACGTACAGATGAAGCCTTGGAAACCGCAATACCAAACTTCTTCGCCTCAAGCGTCAACCTCCGTACAGAAAGCGCCCTCGTGTTTGCCGGCGCAACAGCGATAAGACGGGGGGCAACCGGAGACAACAACCGGAGCATCGACCTGAAGTCCTTGTCAGCCATAACACCAAAAACTATAACGCGGTTCATCGGCTTCTCCCGAAGGTACGAAACAAGCTTCGCTATACCATCGGGATTGTGGGCAACATCCAGAACATACTGACGGGAGCGTTGAATTGTTTCAAGTCTGCCGCGCAACGCCGTGTTTTTTTGGACATGAGTTAACCCCCCGGCAACCGACCGGTTGTTTATCCGGGAAAACTTGTGACGGTATCGGGAGCGAATCATTTCCACTGCCGCAAATGCGAGCCGGGCGTTTTCAATTTGGTGAAGACCTGAGAACCCCAACCGGATTCCCTTGGCAGTGAAATGTCGTGAACATAAATCAACCCGGTACGAACCGGAGGCATTGACGGCATTCGTGAGCCGGACAATCCCGTTCGATTCAAGCAGCACGGACCGCTTTCGCCGCGCAGCACCGCGCAAGGTTTCAAGAACTGCCGGTGAATGCGAACCCGTGACACACGGAATCCCCTGTTTGATGATCCCGCCTTTTTCCAATGCAATCTTTGGAAGAGTGTTGCCCAGTTCCTGCATGTGATCAAATCCGACATTCGTAATCACGCTGACAAGCGGCCGCACAACATTGGTTGCGTCCAGTCTCCCTCCCAGCCCTGTTTCGAGAACGGCAATATCCACTTCCTCGTCGGCAAAATACTTGAATGCGATGCAGGTGGTTGCCTCAAAGAATGTTGCGTTCGTTCTATCAACAACATCTCTCAGGAATCGAGCATACCTGATGATGTTCCGGTCGCTGATTTCCTCACCATTGATTTTGATGCGCTCGTTGAATCGCACAAGATGAGGTGACGTATAGAGACCGACGCGATATCCGGCTTCCATAAAGATCGATGCGAGAAACGCGGACGTCGAACCCTTGCCGTTGGTGCCCGCAATGTGGATGGAAGGGAAACGCTTTTCCGGATATCCGGCGAACCGGCTGAGGACGCGCATGTTCCGCAGTCCAAGCTTGATTCCCCTGCCTTGTAATCCATACAGGTAACGGAGTGTTGCGGAAAGTGATTCCCGGCTGTTCGAATGGCGTTTCAAAGCCAGCTTTGCAAAACCGAAAGATCAGGTTGTACCTGGAGAGAACCGACAAGGGAAGAGACATCATCAATCCCATGTTCATGACAGTAATCTTCGATCCCTTGCGCGATCGTTATTCCCGCAGACGGGTCAATGAAATTTGCAGTTCCCACTTGAACCGCCGTTGCCCCAGCAATCAGAAACTCAAGTGCATCGCGTGCATTCATGATTCCGCCGATGCCCAGAACGGGTATCCGGACTGCTTGCGCCGCCTCATACACCTTGGCAAGAGCCACGGGCTTTACCGCCGGACCGGAAAGTCCGCCGGTGACTGTAGAGAGCACCGGCTTTCGCGATCTGATATCAACCGCCATTCCGATCAGTGTATTCATGACGGAAACCGCGTCCGCACCTTCGCCCTCAACGGCACGCGCAAACTCCGATACGTGGGCGACATTGGGCGTTAATTTGATCATCAGCGGTTTCCGCGTAAGCACCCGAAGCCGCCGCGTAATCTCCGCGGTTAATTCACAGCTCGTACCAAAACTCAATCCGCCTTCCTTCACGTTCGGACAAGAGACGTTGATTTCAAATCCGGCAACGAGCGGCTCGGATTCCAACACTTCGAGTACACGGCAATATTCATCGATGGTGCTCGCGGCGATATTGGCAACAATCTTCGTTTTCAACTCGCGAAGCACCGGAAGTTTCTCGGACACAAACTTGTGCACGCCGATATTCGCAAGCCCGATGGAATTCAACATACCAGACGCTGTTTCCACAATCCGCGTGGGCGGATTGCCGTCCCGCGGTTTCAGCGAAAGGGACTTTGTTACAATTCCGCCAAGTTTGTTGACATCGGCCAAGGCCATGCAATCATCCCCGTAGCCGTATGTTCCCGATGCCACAAACACGCGGTTCTGAAATGTCACACCTGCAAGAGAGAAGGAAGTCTTCACCATGGCCTTAGAATACAATGCTCTGAATATCGAACGCCGGACCATCCTTACACATCAAGGCATACTTCTTTTCCGCGCCTGCCAATTCAACCGGACAACCCTGGCAAATGCCAAAGCCGCACGCCATCGGCCCTTCGAGAGCAACTTCGCACGCCAGATTATTTTCACGGGCAAGTTTCGCAAGCGATTTCAACATCGCCGTTGGACCGCAACCGAACATCTTTATGCGCTCACCGGCCAGTGCAGGAAGTTCCCGCTTCAAGAGATCGACGACATTCCCGTGAAATCCGCCGGTTCCATCATCCGTGGCAACAACGAGATTCTCCAATCCAAGGTCGGGCAGGTTTTTCATCGAACGCATGCCGACAAAACAACGGACTTTTTTCCCAAGGCGTTTCAGATGCGTTTGCGATATCGGTAACGGGGCAACGCCCAATCCTCCGGCAACAAGCAGCGCCGTATCAAATTGATTTGCGTCTGTGCTAAAGGGAGAGCCAAGCGGTCCGAGAACGTCCAGCACATCGCCGGGTTTCTTCCTGCAGAGCAAATCCGTTCCCTTGCCAACGGCGTTAAAGAGGATGGAGATGGTGTCGCCTGCGACGTTGCAAACGCTGAAGGGCCTTCTCAAGAGGGGTTCGACGGAATCGGTAGCGCGAAGATTGATGAATTGGCCGGGACGAACATGCTCACTGATAAATGGAGCGGTAAAGCCGATGAGAAAGGTATTTTCTGCAACGAGTTCAACTGATGTAACGCGGTAGTGATCTGTTCTCATCAGGGATCCGGCTTCTTGAGTGAATCCGGATTGGCAACGGGTTCCTCCTGCATGATGACTTCCCCTTCCTCTCTCATCAGCCCGTCGCGATCAAGCAGATTGGTTGAATCGGTTTCAGTTTGCATCTGTTCCTTGCCGGGTGCAGGCGCTTGTGGCTCCACATTCTTGAGAGAATCCGCTGTTGCTTGTTCCTGTTCTCCGCGCTTATGCAGTTCCACGGCATCAATCTTTGTTTTTGCAACACGCGCATATTCAGTTGCGGGAAAAAGAGAAACCACCTGCGAGTAATTGGAGAGCGCACTATCCGCATTGGGGGTCACATTTTCGTACATCCATCCAAGCGCAAAAAGCGCTTTGGACGCCGTAGGTGATTCCGGGTATTTCTTGACGATGGATCTGAGTGAGGTTATTGCATTCCGGTATTTGCCGTCGTTCCTGAGTTTTTCGGCTTCAAGATATTCCTGCGCGGCAACATCAACCTCAATCTCCGGTGCGGGAAGTCCGAGCGTCTTACGCGCGACTTCGGCGAATTCCGATCTTGGATACTTATCCACAAGAACCCCGTAGAGTGAATCCGTTGCAATCCGTCCATGGAGTGAATCTCTGGAATAAAGCTGGGCAAGGGAATACAGTGCCTGAGGTTCAAAAGGACTTCCGGGATGATCGGTCACCAGTCGCACGTACCAATACGAAGCCGAATCAGCAACATCGAGTGAAATATAGAACAACGAGGCAAGCTCGGATTTGGCCAGCGCAAGCCGCGCATTTACGGTATCAAGCGGAATTGTGACCGGCTGGAACCGCACCACTGCGGCCGAGTCAGTTCCCGCAAGGGTCGAATCTCCAACGTTATGACCGAGACTATCTGCCACAATTGCGAGGGTACTGTCCACCGTAGTGCCTTGGCGTGCGCTATCCTGATTCATGGCCATCAAAGAATCCGATGCATGTCCCCTGACGCTGTGCGTATCGGTTTGAACCGGAGGAAACAGGATAAGGTGTTTCAAACTGTCGTTCTTGACCAGCTCGCTATGCAAAGATGCATAACGATCCATGTATCCCGACCGTTCCGCGAGTAACGGCGTAACGGCTGCCTGAGGAGCTTCTGTTTTCCCTTTTCCATAGGCAACCCTTGCTGAATCATACTGGAGAAGGTCTTTCTCGTAGAGCAGGCCGAGTTCGTAGTAAGACTTCGCCGAGTATTCCGTTCGAGCATACGTCGTGTCCACATAGCGATACTGGTCAATCGCCGCTTCAATATCGTTCATCTCACGATAGACATTTGCGACTTCGAACTCCACTTCCCCAAAATGCTCGCGATGGTTGTTATTACCAAGAAGGTCATCCATCAAATCAAGGCTTTCCTCGTAGAGACCAAGCCGTGATTGCGTGCGCGCAAGTCCGATCTTTGCATAATAATCCTCCAGGTACGTCGTGGAGGCATCGGACGCATCACGATATGCTTTTTCTGCGGGGGCAAACTCTCCAAGGGTTGTCGACAATTCCGCGACTTTCATCAGGGCGGTGAAGCGATCCTTGTTTGACGGTGCATGATCGGCGGCCGCCTGGTACTTCTCGCGTGCCGCTATGAGGTTCCTGGCGTCTAATTCAATTGTGGCAAGAAGCATGGCCGCGTTGAAGGCAATGTCATCCTCATTCTTTTGTATCGCAACATCCAGTAATTCATTTGCAAGGGATTGGGCATCGGTGAGACTACTTGAGCGGTACAGGGTATTTGCCAGCAACAACTTCCCCTCGAGAAAGAGATCTCCCTCCGGAAATTGATCCGTCAATTCCCTGAATTTACGTTCTGCCTGCTGAAGGTCATTCTGGTAGTAGTATGACTTGCCGATCATGAGAAGGGCCTCATCGACCAAACTTGACTCGGAATGGTATTGCAGAAGTTTCGAACACTTCTCAATCACCGACGTGAATTTTGTCTTGGCCGCGGCAGGGACTGTGTACGGAGCGAGATATGCCTTTTCAGCTTTTTTAGGGTCCTGCTGACTCAACAGCTCGGTTTCGGCTTCGGTAAAGTCGCGTTGCGCATTGTAATACGTGTTGAAATATGCGCCAAGGTATTCACCCACGGAACAGCCGTCAAGAAACAGCGAGAAGACGATCAGAACAGGGACTACAAAAGAGCGGGTTAGCAATGTAGAAAAGCGGGGTTGGCTTGTGTTCGCCAAAAGACAGCACTCCATTCACAAAATCAACTGAAGAAACATACCCATATTCACCGGAAAAGTCAAACAAGCATTAAACCATTCGGATGATCGCGTTGTCAGATTCACAGATGAAACCAAACAACAATGTGGAGGGATGCATCATGATGCGCGCGGGATTAACACTCGTCGCCGTGTTGGGAATTCTCGGTGGACTTGCATTTGCACACGCCAGGGATGACCGTTCGGAACGCAGTCATGTTCGCCAGGATATGATGGCCGAACTCAAGCTTAGCGATGCACAGAAGGAACAGATCGGTAAACTGCGTTTTGAACATCAGAAATCGATGATCGATGCACGGGCGCGAACGCAAAAAGCCCGGCTGGAACTTCGTCAGCTTATGCATGCGGAAAAGCCGGATCGAGCCGTTATTGACAAGTCATTACGAGCCGTGTCCGATGCGCAACTCCAGCAGAAAACACTCCGGGTCGACCATTGGTTTGCCGTGCGTTCCCTCTTGACGCCGGAGCAACAGGAGATCTGGAAGAACATGCCGTTGATGGAACCGCGCGGTGATTTCCGAAAACATCGGAACCGCGACGCACACCGCAATCGTAACGATGATGACGAACGCGAATAGGCAATCACCGCCAAACAAAAAGCCCTCTTGAGGAGGGCTTTTGTATGGTTCCGGAAAAACCGTATCACGAATGCTTGTGTTCAATCAGCGCGAGAAACTCCTGGCGGGTCTTGACTTCATCCCGGAAGACGCCAAGCATTGCGCTTGTTGTTGCCAGTGAGTTTTGCTTTTCCACGCCGCGCATCATCATACACATGTGCCGTGCTTCAACAACAACGCCCACTCCATCCGGAGAAAGAACGTCGTACAACGTGGTGGCAATTTGCTGTGTCAACCGTTCCTGCACCTGAAGACGTCGCGCAAACACGTCTACAATGCGCGGCAACTTGCTCAGGCCGATAATCTTCCCGTTGGGGATGTACGCAATGTGGGCTTTCCCAAAAAACGGAAGCATGTGGTGCTCGCATAAGCTGTAGAAATCGATGTCCTTGACGATGACCATCTCGCTGTACTTTTCATGAAAGACGGCGTCGTTGAGAACCGCATCGATATCCTTTGCGTATCCGCTGGTAAAGAATTCGTACGCTTTGGCAACGCGGCGCGGCGTTCGCTGGAGGCCCTCCCGTTTCGGATCCTCCCCCATCGCTTCGAGCATCTGCGCAACGAGGCGTTCCATCACCTCCGTGTTCCCATCCTTCACAGACACTTACGCTCCGCGGTATTCAACAAAGTTGTTCGCTGATTCAAAAAGCCGGATGGAATGAAGTTTTCCTTCGGTGATTTTCGGACTGAGAATTTTCCAGAACGCGATAGCCATGTTTTCCGCCGTGGGAATTACTCCCTCCAGGAAATCCACATCGTGGTTGAGATGTTTATGATCCACCTTGTCGATCAACTCGGCATCAATGATGTCAGCCAGTTTTTTCAGGTCGATCACCATGCCCGTTTCCGCCGGCGGATTGCCGGCCACGGTAACTTCAATGTCGTAGTTATGACCATGACCGTTCGGGTTGTTACACTTGCCGAACATGGCCGCATTCCGCTCATCCGACCAGGCCGGGTTGAACAATCTGTGTGATGCGCTAAAGTTTGCTTTCCGCGTAACGTACACCATTATCCTTTGTCCTCGTCAATTGCATCCAACACTTCCTGCGTGTGTCCATCCACTTTCACCTTTCTGAACACATGGGTGATCTTGCCCTTCTCATCAATGACTACCGTTGTACGCTCAATGCCCATATACTTTCTGCCGTACATGCTCTTCTCCTGCCACACGTCATACTTCTTGATGATCTTCTTCTCTTCGTCGCTCACCAACGGGAACGTCAAGTTGAACTTTTCCGCAAAACGCGCATGTGATTCAGGGCTGTCCGCACTCACGCCGATAACGACCGCGCCCTTCTTCTTGATCACTCCCAGATTTTCCTGAAACGAACACGCTTCCTTGGTACATCCTGAGGTATCATCCTTGGGATAGAAATACAACACGACTTTCTTCCCTTTGAGATCGCCGAGGGATAACTCTTTGCCGCCTCCCGTCGGTAGTGTAAACTCTGGCGCTTTGTCACCCGGCTTCAGCATGATGAACCCGCGAGATCAAAAGCCGCCAAGAGCGTTGCGAATCTCATCAAACGGCGGCTCGGCTCCGGGATTCGTTTCGGAAATCCATGTGTAGCGAATTGTTCCGCTGTTATCGAGAAGAAACACTGATCGCTTTGCTGCGGGCAACCCCGGAAGGCCGGCAAAATTCTCATACAAACCACAATACTTTTTGCTCACTTCCTTCGTGTAATCACAGAGAACAGGAAAGTTCAGCTTGTTATGCTCGGCAAACGCTTTGTTCACCAGAGGGGAATCGATGCTGATCGCAACCATTTGAGCGCCGAGAGCGGCAAGATCCGATGTCCAGTCACGGAATGTGCACATTTCCTTCGTACATACGCCGCTGAACGCACCCGGGAAAAAAGCAATTATTGTTTTCTTTCCGATGAACTCGTTGAGCGATCTCTGCTTCTTCTCTGTGTCATGGAGGGTAAAATCCAACGCTTTATCACCTGTCTTTAACGCCATGTGTTTCTCCTTGGTGGATAATATCTGTGAAATGATTTTCGAACGATGGCCTGCGGGGCCGCAAACCTGAAACAAGATACGTACATCACGAGAAAAAGTACAGACTTTCCTAGAACTCCAGCCGGACTCGCCCGATGAGAGTGTGCAATGTGCTTGTTGCGCCTGCATTGACATTGTTCGTGGATTCAAACGCATATTGCACGTCGAACCACCACTGGTTGATGAATTCATACGTTCCGCGAAATTCACACCGTGTCGTTTTCACCAGGTCGCCATCGAGAAATTCCTTGTACAGCGGATCAGCATCACGATGCGGTTGAAGAATATCCCCGCCTACATTTTTAACAAGCTGTCCGGTTGAATCCACAATATTCTCGCCCTGCCGTATGAAATGAACGCGCAAGGAAAGAGAAAGGTTTCCGGTCGGTGCGTGATCAACGCGCAGAAACCACGAATCTGCGTTCGGCCCTATACGCGGACCAAGGACGTCACCCGCACTCCCGTAATCATTTTCGCGGGATCGGTTATGAGCAAAGACCCACGGCTCTATCCTCGTGTACTCTGCAATCAGGCTTGTGTTGTGGATCCCGAACGGATTTGCATAAAACATTCCGGCCTGGTACGCGTACCGGTTGTACCATTTGTCATCAAAGAATTCCCCAAGATGCAGGTCGTCAAAGAAGAGCGTCAACTGAAATTCCACATTCCTGATGAAATGCGTTTGAACATCAAACAGCCACATGACGTTATCACGCTCTTCGCGAGCACGTTGAGCTGACTCGATTCCTGTAATCGGATTGATGAACGCAAGGTCCGGGGAACGATTACTGTAGACCACCATTTCCTGCGCCCCAATATCCAAAACACCCGGAAATGAAAATTCTATCCGATGTGAGGCGAAGTATTTATCCGCAACAACCGGTTCGTAAAAAACAGCAGCGCTGTCTGAAGGAAGCGTAAATGCAAGGAACGTCTTTTCCTTTCCGAGAAGCCACGCATGGAGAAACGTGTACTTGAAGGATTTGTACCGGATATCCGCGCGAAGGAAATCAAACACGCGGATATTTTCCGAGAGCGTCATGTGCTGGTCATACGACGAGCCCCAGAGAACGCGTTCCCTCCCTATTTGCGCCGACACAATGCCGTTTTCATAGCGCGCATATCCTTCAACAAAATCAAAGTTCTGCGCATCAAGCGTGCCCAGCGCGAAACTCTGACTAATTACAGGATCTTGCTGTAAGAGATCACGCGATCCCCAGAACTGGGCGTTCGTCAATTGAAGATACAAGCCAAGGTGACGGTCAATCGTGCTTCGCACACGCAGGCCGAACTGAACATAGGTTGCCGTCTCGGAAACATCCGAACCCGCCCATCCCCCGCGTGTGTCAAAGGTCAGCAGACCGTTGACAAAAACAGCAAACATGGAATCTGTTTCAGCGAAGAGGAACTTTTCCCTGTTCGACAATTCCTCACCAAGGGCGACGCCGAATGAGGGCTCCGCTGAATCAATCAGTGAAAGCATTTCTTCTGCTGAACCCGTTGCGTCATACTGGAATTCACGACTATACTGTTCAAGAAGGTCGCGTTCGAGATCGGAGAGTTCTTCCGTTTGTGATTGAAGGTGAGAGAGAAACGAGGCAATCTCCTGCCGCGATAGTGGAAGAACTGCATCGTGGTAGCGGACGATCAAGCCGCGGACTTCCATCCTTTTGAGGAACGAATATACGGGATGAGTCGCCGGGACGTTCTCTACCTGACCCTGAGAGGACGCACCGCACCAAAGACACAAGGCAGAGAGCCAGATGAGATATGAAAGACGCATCCTAGAAATACAGCCCATACCAGATCGCATCGGGTGACACTCTTACGGCAGGAGCCGGAAAGTGAATGTAGTTGAGCGCTTCTCCAAGCAAGCGAAGGAAATCGGAATCCTGTGGAATAATTTTGGTCATGTCGTAGTCAAGCGAAACGAAATACACGCGATACGGATTTGGCGTGAGTATATCCCGCGCTCCGTAGCCCATTGCAAGGCAGAGAAAGTCCGGCCAGTAGGGTTCAATAGATTTAGGCAAGACATTGTTCACATTCACGCTGAACCAGAATGTCTGCCCCTCATAATCATCCATGAGCAAATGCTTCTGACCGGGGAAAGCGCCCGGAGCATTGATATTGTCAGAAGGAACATAGCTGAACTTCAGGTTCAGATCGCGAAGCGGCGGAACGGCATATTGAAGCACCGGATACCAGGCGCCGGCAACATCCGCGGCAAAATCGACGCGGTCAAAGCCCCACGCTGAAAATCCGTCTTCTACTTCGACGAATGTTTGAAACAATGTTGAAACGCCGGCACCCCAGCACCATGCGCCGGTTTCAGAAAAATTCGCCCAGCGAAATGATTTGTTGAACACGAACGTCATCGCGCTCGCGCCGTAGAAGTGCCCGAGCTTGTCCACGTTGAGCGCGTAGTTCAGGTCTTCCCGGAAATGAAACGATCGCCGGTTATCCTTCCACCACCCGTTGGATTGATACATATGAATCACCGACATTGCCGTCAGTACGCCTGTCCCGACGATGGCGAGTCGCGCGGTGTTGATCTCACCGGGAGGAGGATTATTCTCTGGCGGGAACGTCATCGTGCTGTCCGTCTGCCATGCACGGGAGACCGGGGCAATCGCAAGGCACAAACCCAGAACGCCGCAGAACCACCGCGTTCTCATGATGGAACCTACCGTTGGCCGGCTTGTTGCTGGAAATACTCAATGGTTCGTTTCAGCCCTTCTTTCCTTCCG